>NZ_JBFAMX010000070.1:0-30959 GCF_040659615.1 Nonomuraea sp. NPDC049784 | reverse complement strand
CCGCCGCCTGGGCCAGCATCATCTGGCCGACCGGCAGGAGCAGGCCCCCGCCCAGCCCCTGCACCGCGCGGAAGGCGACCAGGCTCACGACCGACCAGGCGGCGGCGCTCAGCGCGGAGCCCGCGACGAACAGCAGGAGCGAGACCAGCCAGACGTTCCTGCTGCCGAACCTGCCCACCGCCCAGCCGGTGATCGGCACCGTCATCGACAGGGCCAGCAGGTAGCCCGTGACCGCCCATTGCATGGTGGCGAGTGTCGTGTGGAAGTCGCCGGCCAGGGTGCCGAGCGCGACGTTGACGATCGTGGTGTCGAGCATCGTCATGACGACGCCCAGGAGGACGACCAGGCCCGTTGTCCGGAGTGGAGTTCGTACGCCGTATCGCATGTCGTACACCGTAGCACTTTCGTACAGTGTCTAAAATCGGGACGGTGAGCTCGATCTGGTCGCGTCCCTCGCCGCCCCGCCGCCCGGTGCTGACCAGGGAGGCGATCGTGGCCGCCGCCATCGCCGTCGCCGACGCCGAGGGGCTGGCCGCGGTCTCGATCCGGCGGGTGGCCGCCGAGCTGGGCGCGCGGGCGATGACGCTGTACTCCTACATCGAGCGCAAGGAGGACCTGCTCGCGCTGATGCTCGACGAGGTGAGCGTGGAGGTGCTCGTCGAGGAGCCGCTGCCGTCCTCGTGGCGGGAGGCGTTGCTGCTGCTCGCGCGGCGGGAGCGCGAGCTGGTGCTGCGCCATCCGTGGCGGGTGGAGCTGATCTCGCAGCGGGTCGCCGTGGGGCCGAACGCGCTGCGGCACGTGGAGCAGAAGCTGTCCGCTTTCGACGGGCTCGGGCTCGACCGGCTGACGTGCTGGCGGTTCCTGGCGGTGTTCAACGACTACATGACCGGGTTCGTGGTGCGGGAGTCGCTGGAGCGCGGGGCGCCCAGGTCCGAGGGGATCAACGAGGCGGAGCGCGCGGCCGTGGCGGAGCCGTACATCAAGGAGCTGGTCGAGAGCGGGGAGTTCCCGCGGCTCGCGCCGATGATCGATGAGGGGGTACGCGGCGCGGACGACAACTTCGAACGCGGCCTCAACTGGGTCCTCGACGGCATCGAACGCGCGCTCCCCGGGAGGTAGACCGCCGACCCCTGCGGATAGCCTTGGCCCCGATGAACACCGTCGTCTCCACGATCGTCATCGTCGCCTCGCTGCTGCTCACGCTGGTGAGCCTGATCGTCGCGATCCGCAACCGGCCGATGGGCATGGTCCTGCTGGTCGGGTTCGCCGTGCTCGAGGTGGCGATTCTCGTCCAGGCGGGCTTCGTGATCGCGGCGGTGGCCGGGGGCGAGGGGCCCGAGGAGAAGGCCACGCTGTTCGGCTACGTCGCAGGGCAGGTGGTGATCCCGCCCGCCGGGGTGTTCCTGGCGCTGGCCGAGCGGAGCAGGTGGGGGTCGGCGATCCTGGTCGTTGCCGGGTTCGCGATCGCGGTGATGACGGGCCGGATGCTGCAGATCTGGCAGGGGGGCGCGTGACCACCTCCATCAGCACCGGTCCCGGCCGGGCACTGATCGCGGTCTACGGGCTGTTCTCGCTGGCCGCCGGGTCCCGCGCGGCCGTCCAGATCGTGGGCAAGTTCGACCAGGCGCCCTTGGCGTACTCGCTGTCGGCCTTCGCGGCCGCCGTCTACATCGCGCTCACCGTGGCGCTCTGGCGCGGGGCTCGCCTCTTCGCGCTGGTGGGGCTCGTCATCGAGCTGGTGGGCGTGCTGGTCATCGGCACGCTGAGCCTCCTCGACCCGGCCGCCTTCCCCGACGAGACGGTCTGGTCGGCGTACGGCAAGGGCTACGCCTTCATCCCGCTCGTGCTGCCCATAGTGGGCCTCTACTGGGTCCTGCGGCGCAGGCGTTAGCTCGTAAGGTGCTCGGGCAGTGGAACCTGCCATGAGCACGATCGAACATTCAGTGGACGTAGAGGTCCCCGTCAGGGTGGCCTACAACCAGTGGACGCAGTTCGAGAGCTTCCCCGAGTTCATGGAGGGCGTGGAGTCGGTCAAACAGATCAACGACACGCGTACGGCCTGGGTGGCGGAGATCGCCGGGGTCAAGCGTGAGTTCGAGGCCGAGATCACGGAGCAGCACCCGGACGAGCGCGTCGCCTGGCGTTCCCTCGACAGACCGCACCACGCGGGCGTGGTGACCTTCCACCGGCTCGACGACTCGACGACCCGGGTCACTCTGCAGATGGAGTACGACCCTGAGGGCTTCGTGGAGACGGCGGGGGACTGGCTGCAGCTCGTCCGCCTGCGCGTGGTCAACGACCTGGAACGCTTCAAGTACTTCATCGAGTCACGCGGGAGCGAGACCGGCGGCTGGCGCGGCGACGTCCCGGGCCCCCACCAGCGGGGCTCGACGTACGACGACTCCACCCAACCGGCTCCGCCCGGACCTCCGGGCGGCGACCCGCGCGTACCGCCCGGCACCGTGGGCGGCGGGGACTACCCGCCCGGCGGCACCCTCCCACCACCTGGCCCGGTCCCACCCCGCGAACCCCCGGAGAACTCCGGACCGGTCCTGTGATCTGACCCGACGGCCGGCCGGGACGGCGCCCTGCCACCCGGCCGCCACCCTTCCAACCCCAGCCGCGCCGCGCCTTCCTGTTCGGGCCGTGCCACTTCGGCCCCGCGCCGCCCGCTGTGCACTTTTCCATCCCCACGGCGCCCACCTCCACGGCGCCGTTCCCACGTGCTCTTCGTCACCCCGTGCCGTGAGAAGGGGCACCTCCACCCCCCGTTCGCCGGGCCGGCGACGTCGCCTGAGTTCTCAAAGGGGCCTCAGTCCCAACAAGCGAGACGGACAGGAATAAAGGGTTGTTTCGGTCCTGTTAAGATGGCGATTCGTCCTATGACTTGATGAGTGGAGGATCGAGCCCCGCATGAGCGTGCTCGCCCAAGAAGCCCGCCGCCCAACCACCGGACCCCTCGCCTGGCTCCTCGTGCTGGGGATCGTCCTCGCAGCCCTCAACCTCCGCACCGCCGTCACCAGCGTCGGCCCTCTCCTCGACCAGCTGGCGGGCGCGCTCGGCATGTCGAGCGTCGGCACCGGACTGCTCACCACGCTACCCGTGCTCGCCTTCGCCAGCGTCGGCGCGATCACGCCCACGCTGGCCAGGCGCGTCGGCGAGCACCGGCTGCTCCTGCTCGCTCTCGTCACTCTGGGCGTCGGCATGCTGGTCAGGTCCCTGGTGGGGTCGGCCCCGGTGTTCCTGGTGAGCAGCGCCGTCGCGCTCTCCGGTGGCGCGGTCGGCAACGTGCTCATTCCCACGCTGATCAAGCGCCACTTCCCGGCCCGTACCGGGATCATGACCACCGTCTACACCACGGCCCTGGCGGCGGGCACCATGCTCGCCGCCGCCGCGACCGTGCCCATCGAGCGCGCGTCAGGCGACTGGCACATCGCGCTCGGCGTGTGGGCGGCGCTGGCCGCCGTCGCCGCCATTCCGTGGCTTGCGCTCCTGCGCAGTGAGCCGGAGCGGGACACGGGCAGCCGGGACGCGGGCATCCGCCGCCTCCTCGGGAGCAGGCTGGCGTGGATGGTCGCGATCTACTTCGGCACACAGGCGATGATCGCGTACGTCATGTTCGGCTGGCTCGCCACCATCCTCACTGACGGCGGTTTCAGCACCTCGGAGGCCGGCGTGATCCTCGGGGTGTTCACCGCGCTGAACATCCCTGTCTCGATCCTCGTCCCCATGGTCGCCTCCCGCTTCCGCGACCAGCGTCCGGCCGTGGTCGGGTTGGTGGCGTTCTACGCGGCCGGGTTCCTCGGGCTGTGGCTCGGGCCCGCCGACCTGGTGCTGGTCTGGGTGGTGCTCATAGCCGTGGGCATGGGGTCGTTCCCGCTGGCGCTGATGATGCTGGCCCTGCGCACCCGTACGCCCGAGGCCACGGCCGGGCTGTCGGCGTTCGGGCAGAGCGCGGGATATCTCATCGCCGGGGCCGGTCCCCTCCTCGTGGGGGTGCTGCACGACGTGACCGGTGGGTGGGCGCTGCCGTACATGCTGCTCTTCGTGGTGCTCCTCGCGCAGCTCCTCACCGGCCTGTACGCGGGCCGCAACCGCTACCTGGAGGACGAGCGTGCGGTCCCTGCGAAAATGACCGGGTGAAGACAACCCTCGTCACCTTCCCCGGCGGCCGGACCAGGGGCCGTTCCCAGATCGTCGGGGCCGTCCCGGTGGGGGACCGGCACGGTCTCGTCGTCGCCGAGACGCCGTTCCACCCCCTCAACCACGCCTGGCCCGACCAGCCCGCCGACCGGGGCACGATCGGGGGCCTGCCGGTGCTCGACTGTGTTACAGGGGCCCAGTCGAGCACCGGCGAGGCCCTCGTCGGCGGGGCCATCCCGGTGCGGCGCGGCACCGAGGGCTGGGAGTGGCTGGTCGTCCACGTCACCGAGGAGCCGCTGCCCGTGGGGGCGGAGGTGGAGCTCGAGGTGGACGCGGATTTCCGTGCGGCGGTCTCGGCCGGTCACACCGTCTGCCACCTGGCCGCCCTCGCCCTCAACTCCGCCCTGGCCGACCGCTGGCGCAAGGAGACGGCGCCGGACCCGCTCGGCCGCCCCGACTTCGACCACGCGGCGATCGTCTCGTCGCGGATCGTCCCGCACGGGAGCGTGGACGTCTATCGCCTGGGCAAGTCGCTGCGCAAGAAGGGGTTCTCCGCCGAGGGCGTGGACTTCGAGAAAGTCGCCCAGCAGGCGACCGAGCAGCTCGCGGCGTGGGTGGCCGCCGAGGCGCCGGTCCGGTTGGACATCCCGGGGCCGGAACTGACGGATCGCCGTACGTGGCACTGCTCGCTGCCGGACGGCGAGGCGTCCATGGCGTGCGGCGGCACCCACGTCACGAGCACGGCCGAGTTGGGCCGGGTCGAGATCGCGCTCTCGTTGGAAGAGGCGACCCTGACCATGCGGGCCACCTGCGGCCTGCCGCTGGACTAGCGGGCGGGCCTCAGCGGCTCGCCAGGAAGGCGAGCACCCGCTTCCACGCGTCCTCGCAGGCGGCCTCGTGCTCGGCGTGCGCGGCGTCGAAGAACCCGTGCGGCGCCCCCGGATAGGTCACGATCTCGTGCTCCACCCCCGCCGCCGTGAGCGCCTCGCCGAACTCCGCCACCTGCTCGGCCGGGATGCCCGTGTCCGCCCCGCCGAACAGCCCGAGTATCGGCGCCCCGAGCTCCGCCGCGTGCTGCGTCGGCCCGGGACCGTACGGACCCGCGATCCCGGGCGCCCCGTAGAACCCGATCACCCCCGCGAACCCGAAGCTCGGATCCGAGGCGAAGAACGCGTTGCGCCCGCCCATGCAGAAGCCCAGCGCCACGGCCGGCCGGCCCAGACGGTCCGCGGCGGCCCGGATGTCGGCCTGGATGCCCTCCCTGCTCAGCTTGCGGACGTGCTCCATGATCGGGAAGGACTCGCCCCGGTCGTCGTCGGTGGCGGTCCTGCCGTAGTAGTCGATGGCGATGGCCGGATGGCCCTGCTCCGCCAGCCGTACGGCCAGCTGCTTGTAGAACTCGTGCAGCCCGCGGACGTCGGGAAGGATCACCACGCCCGGGCCCCGAACGTCATCGGGGAGGGCCTCGTACGCGGCGAAGGACGTGCCGTCGGACGAGGTCAGGCGGGTGGCGGCGGCTCGTGTGCCGGTGATGGGCGGCTGGAAGCGCGGCGGCGCGGCGTCGTTGTCGTAACACATGGTGCCGTGAAATTACCAAAGCCAAATTGATAAAGCTAGACTTGCTTTTTGTGCTGGCAAAGGAACTGAGGATCGCGGTCGGGCGCCTGGCCCGGCGGATCCGGCAGCTATATACGTACTCCTCGGCCGACGATCTGTCGTTCACCGAGCTCGCCGTGCTCCAGCGGCTCGAACGCGACGGGCCGCACTCCTCGGCCCAGATCGCGAACCTCGAACGCGTCTCCGCCCAGGCCATCGGCACCGTACTCACCGGCCTGCACGGGCGGGGCCTGGTCGAGCGCGAGCCCGATCCCGCGGACGGGCGGCGGGTGATCACCGGCATCACGGACACCGGGCAGGCCGCGCTGGCCGGACGCGAGCAGGTCATCACCGAACGCCTGGCCGCCGCCGTCGACTCGCTGGCCCCTGAGGAGCGCGAGCGCTTGGCCGCGGCCCTGCCTGTCCTCGTCGTACTCGCCGAGCGCGTCTGATCATGTCTGTCAGCATATGTTGACAAGCGGGTGCTTGTCAGCGCATGCTGACACCATGGAAGTCACCGAGCTGGCCGAGGCGGCCGCCGATCGTGATCCGGGAGTGGGGCTGGCGGCCGTGGCCGCGCTCAGGGCCCTACTGGAGGAGCTGGAGGCGACGCACGTGTCGAACGCCCGCGCCCAGGGCTGGTCGTGGGAGCAGATCGCCGACGCGCTGGGGGTCCGGCGGCAGTCGGCTCATCGCAAGCACGCTCGCAGGACGGGGAGGTAGTCGCGTGTTCGACAGGTTCACCGAGGGCGCCCGCAGGGCCGTGGTCAAGGCGGGGATACTCGCGCTCGACGCGGGGCGCTCCGCGCTCGACGCCGATCTGATGCTGCTGGGGGTGGCCGAGGCGCGGCCGTTCTCGCTGCCGTCGTTCACCGCCTCCGCGGCCGACGTGCGGGCGCGGGTGGACGTGGGCGACGCCCGGTCGCTGCTGGCCACGTTCGGGATCGACCTCGACGCCGTGCACCGCCGCACCAGGACGGGCCTGGACGCGCCCGGGCTGTGGAGCCTGCGGCGGTCACGGGTGCGGCCGTTGCGCGTGACCCTGTACGGGCCGCTGGGCGAGATCCCGCTGGCCATGCACGCCAGGAAGGTGATCGAGGTGGCCAGGTGGCGCCCCGGGCCCGTCACGGGGGAGCGTCTGCTGTGGGGCCTGCTGGCCGACCACGCGAACGGCGCCGCCACGATCCTAAGGGACGCCGGGGTGAACCTCTCCGAGCTGGTACGCGAGGCCCGCATCCCCACCCGGCGAACCGCCTGACCCCCGCACCCCTCAGCCCCTTCGGCGGTGCGGGCCTACGGGGCCGGGACGTGCCCTCATGCCTCAGACGGGCTCCAGGTGGGCGATCTTCTCAGGATTCGCCATGAGGTAAATGGTGTCGATCTTGCCGTCCGAGATCAGCAGCGACGCGACCGTGATCACCCGCCCACCCGCGGAGACGACCATCGCGGGGGCGTTGTTCATGGTGGTCACTCCGAAGGAGAGGTCGGAAATGCCCGCCATGCCGATCGAAGCCATGAAGCTCGCGATGCCGGCAGGAGTGGTGATCGACGCCAGCCAGCGGCTGACGTTGTCGACGCCGGTGATGACCCGCAGCGCGGCCCGGGCCTTGCCGCCCCCGTCGCTGACCATCGTGACCTCACTCGCGAACAGCTCGATCAGCCCGTCGATGTCGCCGCTGACGGAGGCGTTGATGAACCGCTCGGTGATCCGCCTCCGCTCGTCCCTGTCCACGTCGAACCGCGGCCGCCTCTCCCGCACATGGTCCCGCGCCCGCCGCGCGAGCTGCCTGGTGGCCGGCTCCGCCCGCCCGATGATCTCCGCGATCTCGGAGAACGGCAGGTCGAACGCCTCCCGCAACACGAACACGGCCCGCTCGAGCGGCGACAGCGTCTCCAGCACCAGGAGCAGCGCCAGCTCCACCGACTCGGCCAGCTCGGCGTGCTCGGCCACGTCGGGCGCGGTGCTGATCGGCTCGGGCAGCCACGGCCCCACGTACGACTCCCGCCGCGACTTCGCCCACCGCAGCCGATCGATGGCCAGCCTTGACGTCACCCTGATCAGGTACGCCTTCGGATCGGCGACGGTCGCCTCGTCCACCCCCGACCAGCGCAACCACGCCTCCTGCACGACGTCCTCGGCGTCGGCGACGCTGCCCAGGATCCGGTACGCGACGCCGGTCAGCAGGCTTCGATGGTCCTCAAAGGTCGGCATAAATCTATAGACGTACCACAGGGTGCGCGGTGTGACACAGGGGCTCCGGAACTCCGATACACTTGGTGATCGCAAGGGGCTATGGCGCAGTTGGTAGCGCGCCTCCATGGCATGGAGGAGGTCTGGGGTTCGAATCCCCATAGCTCCACTCACATGAGAGCTCGGGGAAGCCCGGGCTTTCTTTTTTTTGTGTCAGCGCTCGGAGTCGTACAGGGCCGTCTCGGCGTGATCGGGCGGCTCGAAGAGGGTAGAACCTCGCGGCTGACTAAGCTCAGGCGCAACACCCAATGCCGGAGAATCGGGGAGCCCCATAATTGGTGGTCATCTCTCAGGAGACGTCGTTCGACGAGGCCGAGCTCTACCAGCTGTACGACTCGGTGGGCTGGACGCCCTTCACGCAGGACATCGCCAAGGTGCGCCGGGGTCTGGCGAACTCGCATCTCGTCATCACCGCCAGGGACGAGGCAGGCCGGTTGCTCGGCCTGGCGCGCACGGTGTCCGATGACGAGATCATCTGCTACGTGCAGGAGGTGCTGGTCGACAAGGGGCACCACGGTCAGGGGATCGGGCGGCGGCTGATGGAGCACCTGATCGGGCGGTACGCGCACTGCCGGTACTTCGTGCTGTCCACCGACCACGAGTCCACCCCGGAAGGGGCCGCCAACCACACCTTCTACCGGCGACTGGGTCTGGTCGAGCATCACGAGCAGGGGCTGTCCGCCTTCGGGCTGAGGGTTCACAACCCCTGAGTCAGCAGGCGGCTCAGGGTTTCCGGGAGTGAGTCGCGGTTCTCCGGCGTCACCGTGATCAGTTCGGCCTCGAGGTGGGCCTTCAGCGCGGGCCGGCTGCGCTGGTGGACCGTGGCCACGAGTGGGATGTCCGCCTTGAAGAGCGCCGCGCAGCGCGGCAGGAACGCCGGTGACAGCAGCTCCATGGGCCCGATCTCGTCCACGAGCGCGACCGCGCCGCGCGTGGCCAGCGCACGGTTCAGGGCAGGCAGCGCGACACGCTCGAACTCGGGCACGTTCACGCCGTACCGCCCAATCCTGGGCCCCGACGCCAGCGAGACGTGCGCCATCACCGCCTTGTCCCCGCCGAACTCCTCCACCATGAACCCCACCCGCTGTCCGCGCTCACGCACCTCGTCGCTGAGGAACCCGCAGACCGGCACCCCCGCCGCCTCGAGCAACGAGGCCAGGCGGCGGATGACGGTGGTCTTGCCCGTGCGGGGAGGGGCGGTGAGCAGGATGTGCGGCCGGGACACAGGTCCAGGATCGCAGAATGTCACCTGCCGAGCACATCCAGGTAGTGCTGGTTGTACATGATGCCGAGAACATTGCCGAACGGATCGGTCACGGACGCGGTGACGAACCCCTCGCCGTGCTTCGTGATCGGCTGGTACTCCTTGGCGCCCATGGCGAGCAGGCGCTCGAGGGCGGCCTCGAGGTCGTCCACGTGCCAGTGCATGATCTCGCCCGCGGGCCGCTCCGTCGCGCCCTCCGGGGCGTAGCGGCTGTCGATGATGCCCAGCTCGTGCTGGTAGTCGCCGACGCGCCACTCGATGTAGCCGCCGGGGACCTGGTAGTACGGCTCGAACCCGAGCAGCTCGGTGTACCAGGCCTTCGCCGCCTCGAGGTCGGCTGCGTAGAAGTTGAGGGTGGCGAATCCGCGGAGCATCTGTCTGGTCCTTCTCTCTCGGTGATGTCCACGATTCTTCTCGCTAAAGTGCTCACCGAATGAGCACTTTTCCGGAGAGAATTTCTGACCATGCGAGCTGATCGACTTGTCGCCGCCCTGCTGCTCATGCAGGCCCGCGGCCGGGTGACCGCGACCGAGCTGGCCGAGGAGCTGGAGGTGTCCGTGGCCACCGCGCGGCGCGACCTCGAAGCGCTGTCCGCGGCGGGCATCCCGGTCTATCCGCAGGCCGGGCGCGGGGGAGGGTGGTCGCTGCTGGGCGGCGCCAGGACCGACCTGACCGGGCTCACCGCGAACGAGGCTCAGGCGCTGTTCCTGCTGGCAGGGCCGGCCGCGTCCGCCGCGCCCGAGGTCAAGTCCGCGCTGCGCAAGCTGCTGCGGGCCCTGCCCCAGACGTTCAGGGCGGACGCCGAGGCCGCCGCCGACGCCGTGGTGGTCGACCCCGCCCCCTGGGGCGAGCGCGATCGTGACCGTCCCGAGCTGGTGGACGTGCTGCAGAGCGCCACCGTACGGCGCCGCAAGGTCAGGCTCGTGTACGAGGGCCGCTCCCACGAACGCACCCATCGTCTGGTCGATCCCTGGGGCCTGGTGGACAAGGACGACGTCTGGTACCTGGTGGCCGGCACGGAGGCCGGGCAGCGCACGTTCCGGGTGGACCGGATCGCCGGGGCCGCGGTGACGGAGCTGACCTTCGAACGGCCGGAGGGGTTCGAGCTGCCGCGGGCGTGGGGGAAGGTCGTGGACGAGATGGAGCGGCGGCGCTCGTTGCTCTCCGCGACCGTGCTCATCGCCGAGAGGTTCCTGCCGGTGCTGCGCTCGCACTTCGGGCGCCACTGCGAGGTCGTGGGGGCCGAGGAGGACGGGCGGGTCAGGGTGCGGGTGGCGGCGCCGATGGCGCTGACGATCGCCGAGCAGCTGGCCGGATGGGGCTCGACGGTGGAGGTCGTGGAGCCGGATGAGGTGCGGGCCCAGCTGGCCAGGATCGGGTCCGAGCTCGTCGAGCGCTACCGCGGCTAGGGAAGGGGCACGGGCCGGAGGCTTCCGCCGTCCGGCCCGTGCTATGCCAGGAGGTCAGTGACCCGCCTAATCCAAACAGGGAAGGACCACATCACATGATCGTGATCGCTCACCTGAGCGACATCCACATCGGCGCGACACCCCAGAGCATCGGCCGTGCCACTTCCGTCATGCGCTATCTCGACGCGCTCCCGTATGACCTCGACGCCGTGCTGGTCACCGGCGACATCGCCGACCACGGGCTCGCCGAGGAGTACGAGGAGACGCGCAAGCTGCTCACCTCGCGCCATCCGGTCCTGGTCGGCCCGGGCAACCACGACGAACGGGAGCAGTTCCGCCGCGTCCTGCTCGGCGAGCGGCGGCCGGACGGCGGCCCCATCAACCAGGTGCTTCACACTGCCAGGGCTGTCTACGCCATGTGCGACTCCTCCATCCCCGGCGAGGACGCGGGCCACCTGGACGACGAGACGATCGGCTGGCTGGAGGGGGTGCTCGACGGCACAGACCTGCCGGTGTTCGTGGCCTTCCACCACCCGCCCGTCATCCTGCACAGCCCGCCCGTGGACTCGATCCGGCTGCACGCGCACGAGCCTCTGGCCGAGCTGCTCGGGCGGCACCCGAACGTGCCCGCCGTGCTCGTCGGCCACGCCCACACGCCGGCCGCCACCACCTTCGCCGGGCGTCCGCTGCTGGCCGCCCCGGGCGTCGTGTCCACGCTGAAGCTGCCGTGGGAGGGCGGCACGTCGTTCGATAACTGCGTGGACTATGACCTCCCGCCGTCGGTCGCGTTCCACGTGCTCGACGACGAGGGCCGGGTGACCACCCACTACCGCGTCGTTCAGTGAGGTGAGGGCGGGCCTTCAGATGAGGTCCGCCCTTCCCATGTGGGGACGCATCCGTGTAACCCGACCGTAATCTCGGGGGCCCTTGACGCGCTGGTTGTTAACGTTCACAGTCAGGCAGAGCGACCCCGTACGCGGGGGCTCGAAGCGATCGGCAGGCGCGGCTACCGCCGCCACCTCGTCGTGCGCGTACTCCAGGAGTGTTCGGCTTCGACACCATGCGGCACGGCCCGGACGGGGCCCAGGCCGTACAGGAAGGCAGGGGAGCGCTCGCGTACCACCTGGAATGTTAGCGCTCACACCAGGAAGGAACCCCCCAACGTGTTAAAGAGGATCTCGGCGCTGGTGCTCGCCGGGCTCACCGCGATGTCGGTGACCGCGTGCGGTGGCGGCAGTGGTGGTGGCGGCGGCTCGATCACCATGGGCTTCTCCCAGGTGGGCGCGGAGAGCGGGTGGCGGACCGCGAACACCAAGTCGGTGCAGGACTCCGCCAAGAACGCGGGCATCACGCTCAAGTTCTCCGACGCCCAGCAGAAGCAGGAGAACCAGATCAAGGCCATCCGCTCCTACATCCAGCAGAAGGTGGACATCATCGCCTTCTCGCCGGTGGTGGAGTCGGGCTGGGACACGGTGCTCAAAGAGGCCAAGGACGCGAAGATCCCGGTCATCCTGACCGACCGCGCCGTCGACTCCAAGGACACCTCCCTGTACAAGACCTTCCTCGGCTCCGACTTCGTGGAGGAGGGCAAGAAGGCCGGGCAGTGGCTGGTCAACGAGTACAAGGACAGCAAGGACCCGGTGAACATCGTCGAGTTGCAGGGCACGACGGGCTCGGCGCCGGCCAACGACCGTAAGGCCGGGTTCCAGGAGGTCATCGGGGCCGATCAGAAGTTCAAGATCATCGCCTCGCAGACCGGCGACTTCACCAGGGCCAAGGGCAAGGAGGTCATGGAGGCCTTCCTGAAGTCGAACCCGGACATCGACGTGCTCTACGCGCACAATGACGACATGGGTCTGGGCGCGATCGAGGCCATCGAGGGCGCCGGCAAGGTGCCCGGCAAGGACATCAAGATCATCACCGTGGACGCGGTCAAGGACGGCATGCAGGCGCTGTCCGACGGGAAGATCAACTTCATCGTCGAGTGCTCGCCGCTGCTCGGCCCGCAGCTCATGGACCTGGCCAAGAAGGTCATCAAGGGTGAGCAGGTGCCCGCCCGCGTGGTGACCCAGGAGACCACGTTCACGCAGGAGCAGGCCAAGCAGGTCCTGTCCTCCCGTCAGTACTGAGCCGCCGACCGGACGCCACTCTCCGTACTTCGGCTGGGCTCCCTTGGAAGGGGGGACGGCGGGGTTCCCCTGAACGGGGCGGGGTGATGCCTCCACCAGCCGGAGTGCGGGGCGCGGAAGTGTAGTGACGAGGCGGGGCGGCGCAGCCCGACCAACACAGAAAGGCGTGAAATGGCCACACCCGCGCCGGTCCTGACGATGAGCGGGATCGGTAAGCAATTTCCGGGCGTGAAAGCTCTGGACGGCGTGGACCTGCGATTGCTTCCCGGCGAGGTGCACGCGCTCATGGGAGAGAACGGCGCGGGCAAGTCCACCCTCATCAAGGTGCTCACCGGCGTCCACTCCGCCGACGCGGGCACCATCGAGCTGGGCGGCACCTCGGTGGCGTTCGGCAGTCCGCTGGAGGCGCAGCAGGCCGGCATCAGCACGGTCTACCAGGAGGTCAACCTCTGCACGAACCTCTCGGTGGCCGAGAACATCTTCATCGGCCGTGAGCCCCGCCGCAGGGGCCGCATCGACTGGAAGCGCATGCGGGCCAGGGCCGGCGAACTGCTGTCCCGGCTGGAGCTGAGCCTGGACGTGTCGGCGCCGCTGTCGACGTACTCGCTGGCCATCCAGCAGATGGTGGCCATCGCGCGAGCGATCGACATCGACGCGAGGGTGCTGATCCTTGACGAGCCCACGTCCAGCCTGGATGCCGACGAGGTCGAGCAGCTCTTCAGGGTGATGAGGAGGCTGAAGGAGGAGGGCATCGCCATCCTCTTCGTGTCCCACTTTCTCGACCAGATCTACGAAATATCGGACCGCATGACGATCCTCAGGAACGGAAGGCTCGTCGGCGAGTACCTGACCAAGCAGCTCCCGCAGGTCGAGCTGGTCGCCAAGATGATCGGCCAGGAGCTGGCCGCGCTGGAGCGGCTGCACGGCGAGGCCAAGGTCTTCGACCGGCCGCTGGTCGAGGCGCGCCAGCTGGGCAGGCCGGGGGCCATCGAGCCGTTCACGCTCACGATCCACGAGGGCGAGGTCGTAGGCCTGGCAGGGCTGCTCGGCTCCGGCCGTACGGAGATCGCGAGGCTGCTGTTCGGCGCGGACCACGCGGGCACGGGCGAGATCGCGGTCGGCGGGTCGGCGGCGTCGTTACGCACGCCGCGCGCGGCCATGAGCCACAAGATCGCGTTCTGCTCGGAGAACCGCAAGGCCGACGGGCTCATCCCCGACCTCACCGTGCGCGAGAACATCATCCTCGCCCTCCAGGCCACCAGGGGATGGACCAGGCCGGTGCCGCGTGATCAGCAGGACGAGCTGGTCGGCAGGTACATCAAGGCACTGAAGATCAGCCCGCCCAACCCCGAGCACCTCGTACGGAACCTCAGCGGCGGCAACCAGCAGAAGGTCGTGCTGGCCAGGTGGCTCATCCTCGAGCCGCGCCTGCTCATCCTGGACGAGCCCACCAGGGGCATCGACGTCGGTGCGAAGACCGAGATCCAGCGCCTGGTCGCGGAGCTGTCCGACGGCGGCATGGCGGTCCTGTTCATCTCGGCCGAGCTGGAGGAGGTGCTGCGGCTCAGCCACAAGGTCGAGGTCCTGCGCGACCGGCGGCTGGTGGCCGAGCTGCCCAACGACGACGAGCTGACGACGGACGTGCTCATGGAAACGATCGCGAGCGGAGGCCGGGCCACATGAGACGGCTGCTCTGGCCGGTGGTGGTCCTCGTACTGCTGCTGGCGCTGAACGTGATCTTCACGCCGAGCTTCTTCTCCATCCAGGTCAGAGAGGGCCACCTGTACGGGAGCCTGATCGACATCCTGCGCTTCGGCGCCCCGCTGATCCTGGTGTCGCTGGGGATGACGCTGGTCATCGCCACCGGCGGGATCGACCTGTCGGTGGGCTCCGTGGTGGCGATCTCGGGGGCGCTGGCCTGCCTGCAGATCAGCGAGGACGCGAGCGTGTTCACCGCCGTGGCGGCGGCACTCGGGCTGTGCCTGGTGCTCGGGGCCTGGAACGGGTTCCTGGTCGCCGGCGTCGGCATCCAGCCGATCATCGCCACGCTCATCCTCATGGTGGGCGGGCGCGGCCTGGCCCAGCTCATCACCGACGGGCAGATCATCACCGTCAACAGCCCGGCGTACAAGGTGATCGGCGGCGGCTACTGGCTGACCGTGCCGTTCGGCATCCTCATCGTGATCGCCGTGCTGGCGATCACCGTGTTCCTCACCCGGCGGCTGGCGCTGGGCATGCTGATCGAGTCGGTCGGCGGCAACGCCGAGGCCAGCAGGCTGGCGGGCATCAGCTCACGCGGGATCATCATCATGGTGTACGCCTTCGCCGCCCTGTGCGCGGGCGTGGCCGGGCTGATGATCAGCTCGAACGTCTCCAGCGCCGACGGCAACAACGCCGGCCTGTGGATCGAGCTGGACGCCATCCTCGCCGTCGTGATCGGCGGCACGTCGTTGTCCGGCGGCCGGTTCTCGCTCGGCGGGACCGTGCTGGGCGCGTTGATCATCCAGACGTTGACCACCACGATCTACTCGATCGGTGTCCCGCCGGAGACCACGCTGCTGTTCAAGGCGCTGGTCGTGACGGCGGTCTGCCTCATCCAGTCCCCGTCCTTCCGCGAGAAGGCGTTCCGCAGGCGTGGCCGCGCGGCACCCTCCAGCCCGGCGGCCGAGGAGAAAGTGCGGGTGACCCTTTGACCACGCTGACGGTCGGCCGGGCGAGCGTGCCCGCCAAGTATCTGCCGGTCCTGGTGACCGGCTGCCTGTTCCTGGCCATGTTCGTGGTCGGAGGGATCCGCTACGAGGGGTTCGCCAGCGGGCAGGTGATACTCAACGTCTTCATCGACAACGCCTTCCTGCTGGTGGTGGCGGTCGGGATGACGTTCGTGATCCTGACCGGGGGCATCGACCTGTCGGTGGGCTCGGTGGTGGCGCTGTCCACGATGATCTCCGCCAGCCTCATGAAAGGGCCGGGGTGGCCGCCGTACCTGGTGATCCCGTTGGTGCTGGTCATCGGGGCGGGGCTGGGACTGGTGATGGGCTACATCGTGCACGCCTTCGACATCCAGCCGTTCATCGTGACGCTGGCGGGCATGTTCCTGGCCCGAGGACTGTGTTACACGATCGGCACGGACTCGATCCCGATCGAGGACCCCACGTTCACGGCGTTCGCGCAGGCGAGGATCGACCTGTTCGCCGACATGTGGATCTCACCGAGCGTGATCGTCGCCGTGGTCGTGGTGCTGGTGGCGGCGTACGTGCTGCATTACACCCGGCTCGGCCGCGCGGTTTACGCCACCGGCGGAAGCGAGCAGTCGGCGCTGCTGATGGGGCTGCCCGTGGGACGGACGAAGATCGCGGTCTACACGATCAGCGGGTTCTGCTCGGCCCTCGGCGGCGTGCTGCTGTCGTTCTACATGCTCTCCGGCTACGGGCTGCACGCCGTGGGCATGGAGCTGGACGCCATCGCGGCAGTAGTCATCGGCGGTACGCTGCTCACCGGGGGTAGCGGCTTCCTGCTCGGCACCGTGCTCGGGGTGCTCGTGCTGGGCCTGATCCAGACGATCATCAGTTTCGAAGGAACCCTGTCGTCCTGGTGGACGAAGATCTTCATCGGAATGTTGCTCTTTGTCTTCATCTTGCTGCAGCGCCTGTTCTCAGCGCGTTCCCGTCGCTGACCTGTGTGAGAGTTACCGGAAAGTTTCCGGTAGGTTATGCCCGGCCGTTGACACGAGCGTTGTTAGCGATAACAATCGGCGGATAGCGAATGAGAATTTTGTTCTGATTCGTCACGCTCTGTGATCGAATCTCTCGCTCTACCGGCAGCCGCCGCGTCCAGCGCTGCCGCGACCCCCATCGCAAGGAGATGACATGAGGTTGGGACGAATCGGGGGCGTGGTGTCCGTCATCGCGCTCGCCGCGACGATGACGGCCTGCGGCTCGAGCACGAAGACCGTCGACTCGCAGGCCTCCGCCTCGGCCGCCGCCGGTAACGGCGGCGCCCTGATTGGCGTCACGATGCCGACGAAGTCGTCGGAACGCTGGATCCACGACGGCGACAACGTCAAGCAGCAGCTGGAGAAGCTGGGCTACAAGGTCGACCTCCAGTACGCGGAGAACGACATCCCGACGCAGGCCAACCAGATCGAGAACCAGATCACCAAGGGCGCCAAGCTCCTCATCATCGCCTCGATCGACGGCACCGCCATCACCTCCCAGCTCCAGCAGGCTGCCGACAACAAGATCCCGGTCATCGCCTATGACCGGTTGATCCGCAACAGCCCGAACGTCGACTACTACGCCACGTTCGACAACTTCAAGGTCGGCGTGCAGCAGGCGACCTCGCTGCTCAAGGGCCTCGGCGTCGAGGACGGCAAGAAGGGCCCGTTCAACGTCGAGCTGTTCGGCGGCTCGCCCGACGACAACAACGCCACGTTCTTCTGGAACGGCGCCATGTCGGTGCTCAAGCCGAAGATCGACGACGGCACCCTGAAGGTCGCGAGCGGCCAGACCGACTTCAAGCAGGCCGCCATCCTGAGGTGGGACCCCGCCACGGCGCAGAAGCGCATGGAGGACATCCTCACCAAGACCTACGGCGGCAAGAAGGTGGACGGCGTGCTGTCGCCGTACGACGGTCTGTCGATCGGCATCCTGTCGGCGCTCAAGAGCTCCGGCTACGGCACCAGCGGCCAGCCGTACCCGGTCGTGACCGGCCAGGACGCCGAGCTCGCCTCGGTCAAGTCGATCATCGCCGGTGAGCAGTACTCCACCATCTTCAAGGACACCCGCAAGCTCGCCGAGCAGACCGTGAAGATGGCCGACTCCGTGCTCAAGGGTCAGAAGCCCGAGGTGAACAACGAGAAGGACTACGACAACGGCAACAAGGTCGTCCCGTCGTACCTGCTCGACCCGGTGATCGTGGACAAGAGCAACTACAAGGAAATCATCGTCGGCAGCAACTACTACACCGAGGACCAGCTCAAGTAAGGGCCGAGCCCCGGGGGCCCAGCGGCCCTCGGGGCTTTCCTCCCTGAGCGAGGGGCATAATGACCGAGCACATCTTGCGGATGAGCGGGATCACCAAGACGTTCCCCGGTGTCAAGGCGCTGCAGAACGTCAACCTGTCGGTCCGGCGGGGCGAGATCCACGCCATCTGCGGCGAGAACGGCGCCGGCAAGTCGACGCTGATGAAGGTGCTCTCCGGGGTGTACCCGTACGGCGAGTACGAGGGCGAGATCACCTTCGAGGGCAAGACGGTCGAGTTCGGCAGCATCCGCGACAGCGAGCACGCCGGAATCGTCATCATCCACCAGGAGCTGGCGCTCAGCCCGCAGCTGTCGATCGCCGAGAACATCTTCCTCGGCAACGAGCGCGCCAAGCGCGGCTTCATCGACTGGAACCGCACCAACTACGAGGCCGGCGAGCTGATGAAGCGGGTCGGCCTGCGTGAGAACCCGACGACACCGATCGCCGACATCGGTGTGGGCAAGCAGCAGCTCGTCGAGATCGCCAAGGCGCTCTCGAAAGAGGTGAAGCTGCTCATCCTCGACGAGCCGACCGCCGCGCTCAACGACGACGACTCGGCCCACCTGCTCGACCTGCTGCGGGGTCTGCGGGACGAGGGCATCACCTGCGTGATCATCTCCCACAAGCTGAACGAGGTCATCGCCATCGCCGACTCCGTCACGATCATCCGTGACGGGCAGACGATCGAGACGCTGGACATGGCCTCCGACCACGTCACCGAGGACCGCATCATCTCGGGCATGGTCGGCCGCGCGCTCGACAACCGCTTCCCGCCGCACGAGCCGACGATCGGCGACGAGGCGCTGCGCATCGAGGACTGGACGGTCTACAGCCCGAGCCAGCCCGGCAGGAAGGTGGTCGACGGCGCCGCGCTCACGCTGCGCCGGGGCGAGATCGTCGGCCTCGCGGGGCTGATGGGCGCCGGGCGCACCGAGCTGGCGATGAGCGTGTTCGGGCGCGCGTACGGGGTGCACATCTCCGGCAAGATCTTCAAGGACGGCAAGCCGATCGAGATCCGCAATGTGCAGGACGCGATCAAGCACGGCATCGCCTACGCCACCGAGGACCGCAAGAGGTACGGCCTCAACCTCATCGAGGACATCAAGCGCAACATCTCGGCGGCCGGGCTCACCGGGCTGTCCAAGCGCGGCTGGGTCAACGAGAACGAGGAGTACAAGGTCGCGGAGCAGTTCCACAAGAGCATGAACATCAAGGCGCCCAGCGTCAACAGCGTCGTCGGCAAGCTGAGCGGCGGCAACCAGCAGAAGGTCGTGCTCTCCAAGTGGATCCTGACCGAGCCTGACGTGCTCATCCTCGACGAGCCCACCAGAGGCATCGACGTCGGCGCCAAGTACGAGATCTACACGATCATCAACCGCCTGGCCGACCAGGGCAAGGCCGTGCTCGTGATCTCCTCTGAGCTGCCCGAGCTGCTGGGTCTGTGCGACCGCATCTACACCCTCTCCGAGGGCCGCATCACCGGCGAGGTGCCGCGCCAGGAGGCCACCCAGGAACACCTCATGTACCTGATGACCAAGGGACAGAAAAAATGAGTAGCATCACGCCCACCGACGTGGAGGTCGGCGCCACGGGCGACGGAGGAGCTCCACGGCAGCCGGGCAGGGTGTCGCTCGGCGGAGTGTCGCTCAACCTGCGATCCAGCGGCATCTACATCGCCTTCGCGCTGATCGTCGTACTGTTCTCGGTGCTGACCGACGGCGCGATGCTGCAGCCACAGAACATCTCCAACATCATCGTCCAGAACTCCTACGTCCTGATCCTCGCGATCGGGATGATCCTGATCATCATCGCCGGGCACATCGACCTTTCGGTCGGTTCGGTGGTGGCGGTCACCGGGGCGCTGGCCGCCGTGCTCATGGTCAACATGCACTGGCCGTGGCCGCTGGCGCTGCTGGTCACGCTGGTGGCCGGGGCGCTCATCGGGGCGTGGCAGGGGTACTGGGTCGCCTACTTCGGGATCCCGGCGTTCATCGTGACGCTGGCAGGCATGCTGCTGTTCAGGGCGCTGACCCTCACCGTGCTGGGCAACCAGGGCATCGGCCCGTTCCCCGACCAGGTCCGCACACTGGCCAACGGCTTCACCAACGGCTACTTCGGCAACATCGGACTCGGCCCGCTCGGCGGCGCCGACCTGTTCAGCCTGCTGATCGGCATCGTCGCCATCGCCGGCATGGCGACCAGCCAGTGGCGCACCCGCAACGCCCGCCGCGGCTACGGCCAGGCGGTGGAGCCGATGGCGCTGTTCGTGCTGAAGCTGGCGGCCGGAGCCGCGCTGATCCTCTTCCTCATCGTGCAGCTCGCCCGCTTCAAGAACCTCCCGTGGGTGCTGGTGCTGCTGGCGGTGCTCGTGATCGGGTACTCCCTGATGGCCAACCGCACGGTCTTCGGCCGGCAGATCTACGCCATCGGCGGCAACCTCCAGGCGGCGGTCATGTCCGGCGTGAAGGTCAAGTCGGTCGTCTTCTGGATCTTCGTCAACATGGGCGTGCTGTCGGCCATCGCCGGCATCATCTTCGCCGGCCGGCTCAACCAGGCGGGTCCCACCGCGGGCAACAGCTTCGAGCTGGACGCCATCGCGGCGGCCTTCATCGGTGGCGCGGCCGTGCAGGGCGGCGTCGGCAAGGTGGTCGGCGCGATCACCGGTGGCCTGATCATGGCGGTCATCAACAACGGCATGTCCCTGATCGGCTCCCCGAGCGAGCGGGTCATGCTCGTCAAGGGCGCCGTGCTCCTGGCGGCCGTCGCGTTCGATGTCTGGACCAAGCGGCGGGCGGGCGCCTCGCGCTGATTAAGATCTTCGGAGCCCAGTGAAAGGAGAGACCGTGACGACCCCCAAGCGCCGCCTGCCGGTCATGGCCGACGTGGCCAGGGAGGCCGGCGTGTCGCACCAGACGGTCTCCCGGGTGCTCAACGACCACCCGAACGTCCGGCCCGACACCCGGGCGCGGGTGGAGGAGGCGATCACCCGGCTGGGCTACCGGCGCAACCTGGTCGCGCGTGCCCTGGTCACCAAGCGGTCGCGGACGCTCGGCGTGGTGAGCTTCGACACCACTCTGTACGGCCCGGCCAGCACGATCTACGGCATCGAGCAGGCGGCCAGGACCGCGGGCTACTTCGTCAGCATCGTCAGCCTGAAGTCGATCGACGCGGCGAGCGTGCGCGACGCCATCGACTACCTCGCCGAGCAGGGCGTGGACGGGGTCGTGGTGGTCGCGCCGCAGCGCTCGGCCGGGCGGGCTCTGGAGAAGCTGCCGCCCGGCATGCCGGCGGTGGCGGTCGAGGGCACGCACAGCGCCGACGTGTCGGTGGTCTGCATAGACCAGGTCCAGGGCGCCAGGCTCGCCACCCGCCACCTGCTGGAGCTGGGCCACGAGACCGTCTGGCACGTCAGCGGCCCGCCCGACTGGCTGGAGACCGAGGGCAGGATGGAGGGCTGGCGCACCGTCCTGAAGGAGGCGGGCCGGCCGATTCCCGAGCCGCTGGCCGGCGACTGGAGCCCCCGCGCCGGCTACGAGGCGGGCAAGAGCCTGGCCGCGATGGACGGCGTCACGGCCGTGTTCGCGGGCAACGACCAGATGGCGCTCGGCGTGCTGCGGGCGCTCAGCGAGGCGGGCGTGCGGGTCCCCGACCAGATCAGCGTGGTGGGCTTCGACGACATCCCCGAGTCGGAGTTCTTCTCGCCGCCGCTCACCACGGTCAGGCAGGACTTCGACGTGGTGGGCAGGCACTGCATCGAGGTGCTGCTGCGGCAGATCGACGTCGGGCCGACGGCGTACGAGCGCCTGGTCGTACCGCCCAGCTTCGTCGTACGGTCGAGCACCGCGCCTAGTCGGTAGATGATGATGGGCATGCCCACGGAAGAACCCCTGGAGTGGAATGTGAACGCTAACAGATACGTGGTCGGAGTGGACTTCGGCACGCTCTCAGGGCGTGCCGTCGTCGTACGCGTCAGCGATGGCGCCGAGCTGGGCAGCGCCGTCTACGAGTACGCCCACCGCGTGATCGAGCACAGCCTGCCGGGCTCCGGCAAGAAGCTGGGACCGGACTGGGCGCTGCAGTCGCCGCAGGACTGGATCGACGTGCTGAAGATCGCCGTGCCCCAGGCGATCGCCGCCGCGGGTGTCGCACCCGAGGAGGTCATCGGCGTCGGCACCGACTTCACCGCCTGCACCGTGCTGCCCACCACGGCCGACGGCACGCCGCTGTGCTTCGAGACGCCCGATGAGCCGCATGCCTGGCCGAAGCTGTGGAAGCACCACGCCGCGCAGCCGCACGCCGACCGGATCAACGAGCTGGCCGCGCGCCGGGGGGAGAGCTGGCTGCCGCGCTACGGCGGCAAGATCTCTTCGGAGTGGGAGTTCGCCAAGGGCCTGCAGGTCCTTGAGGAGGCCCCCGAGGTGTACGCCAGGGCCGAGCGCTGGATCGAGGCCGCCGACTGGATCATCTGGCAGCTCACCGGGGTCGAGAGCCGCAACATCTGCACTGTCGGCTACAAGGGGATCTTCCAGGACGGCGGCTACCCGTCCGAGGAGTACCTCGCCGAGCTCAACCCCGGTTTCGCCGGCTTCGTGAGCAAGCTCGCCACCGGGCAGGTCGGCGAGAAGGTCAACGGCACGACGCTGGCCCCGCTCGGCGGCCTCGCCGGAGGCCTGACCGCGCAGGCGTCCGAGTGGACCGGCATCCCCGAGGGCGCCGCCGTGTCCGTCGGCAACGTGGATGCGCACGTCACCGCGGCCGCCGCCGACGCCGTCAGGCCCGGCCAGATGGTGGCCATCATGGGCACCTCCACCTGCCACATCATGCCCAGCGACCGGCTCGCCGAGGTGCCCGGCATGTGCGGCGTCGTACGCGACGGCATCGTGCCCGGCCTGTGGGGCTACGAGGCCGGCCAGTCGGGGGTCGGCGACATCTTCGCCTGGTTCGTGGACAACTTCGGGGGCGACCTGGACCACGAACGCCTGACCGTGCTGGCCGAGAAGCAGGCCGTCGGCGAGCACGGCCTGGTCGCGCTCGACTGGTTCGGCGGCAACCGCTCGGTGCTCGTGGACCACAACCTCTCCGGTGTGATCATCGGCCAGACCCTGGCCACCAAGCCCGAGGACGTCTACCGGGCGCTCATCGAGTCCACCGCGTTCGGCGCCCGCATGATCGTGGAGACGTTCGAGAAGTCGGGCGTGCCGGTCGAGGAGTTCGTGGTCGCGGGCGGCCTGCTGAAGAACCGCTTCCTCATGCAGGTCTACGCCGACGTGCTGCGCCGCCCGCTCTCGGTCATCGGCTCCGACCAGGGGCCCGCGCTCGGCTCGGCCATCCACGCGGCCGTCGCCGCCGGCGCCTACCCGGGCATCGAGGAGGCCGCGGAGGCCATGGGCAAGCGCACCGAGGCCGCGTACGTGCCCGACGAGGCCAGGGCCGACGCCTACGACCGGCTCTACGCCGAGTACCGCAGGCTCCACGACTTCTTCGGAGACGGAAAGATGCTGCACACCCTCCGCGCGATCAGGAACGAGGCCCAGGCATGACCATCAGGAAGATCGTCGCCGATCTGCACGCCGAGCTCGTGCGCTACAACCTGGTGGTCTGGACGGCCGGCAACGTCTCGGGCCGGATCCCGGGCGAGGACCTGTTCGTCATCAAGCCGTCCGGGGTCTCCTACGACGAGCTGACGCCGGAGAACATGGTGGTGTGCGACCTCGACGGCAACCTCGTCGAAGGCGAGCACTCGCCGTCCAGCGACACCGCCGCGCACGCGTACGTCTACCGCAACATGCCCGACGTCGGCGGCGTCGTGCACACCCACTCCACCTACGCCTCGGCCTGGGCCGCCCGCGGCGAGGCCATCCCCTGCGTGCTGACCGCGATGGCCGACGAGTTCGGCGGCGAGATCCCGGTCGGCCCGTTCGCGCTGATCGGTGACGACTCGATCGGGCAGGGCATCGTCGAGACACTCAAGGGCCACCGCTCCAAGGCCGTCCTCATGCAGAACCACGGCGTGTTCAGCATCGGTAAGGACGCGAAGGCCGCGGTGAAGGCCGCCGTGATGTGCGAGGACGTGGCCCGTACCGTCCACGTGGCCAGGCAGCTCGGCGAGCCGCTGTCCATCCCGCAGGACGACATCGACCGCCTGTACGACCGCTATCAGAACGTCTACGGACAGAGGAGCCCGCGTTGAAGATCTGGTTTCTGACCGGCAGCCAGGGGCTGTACGGCGAGGACACGTTGCGCCAGGTGGCCGAGCAGTCCCAGCGGATCGCCGAGCAGTTGCCGGTGCCCGTGGACTGGAAGCCCGTCCTCACCGACGCCGCGGCGATCAGGCGGGTGATGCTGGAGGCCAACGCCGACGACGAGTGCGCCGGCGTGATCGCGTGGATGCACACGTTCTCCCCGGCCAAGATGTGGATCGCGGGTCTCGACGCGCTGCGCAAGCCGCTGCTGCACCTGCACACGCAGGCCAACGTGGAGCTCCCGTGGAGCACCATCGACATGGACTTCATGAACCTCAACCAGGCCGCGCACGGCGACCGCGAGTTCGGGTTCGTGCAGACGCGCCTGGGCGTGCCGCGCAAGACCGTGGCCGGGCACGTCACCGACCCGTCCGTGGGCGCGCGCATCCAGACCTGGGTGCGCGCGGCCAAGGGCCTGGCCGAGGTCCGCACGCTGAAGCTGGCCCGCTTCGGCGACAACATGCGGGACGTGGCGGTCACCGAGGGCGACAAGGTCGAGGCGCAGCTCCGCTTCGGCGTCTCGGTGAACACGTACGGCGTGAACGACCTGGTCGAGGTCGTGGACGCGGTCTCCGACGCGGACGTGACGGCCCTGGTCAAGGAGTACGCGGAGCAGTACACCGTGGCGCCCGAGCTGCTCGGCGAGCGCAACGAGTCGCTGCGTTACGCGGCCAGGATCGAGCTGGGCCTGCGCGGCTTCCTCGAGGAGGGCGGCTTCAAGGCGTTCACCACGAACTTCGAGGACCTCGGCGGCCTGCGCCAGCTCCCCGGCCTGGCCGTGCAGCGGCTCATGGCCGACGGGTACGGCTTCGGCGGCGAGGGCGACTGGAAGACCTCGGTGCTGCTGCGCACGCTCAAGTCGATGGCGCCGGGCGGCACCTCGTTCATGGAGGACTACACCTACAACCTGACGCCCGGCAACGAGCTCATCCTCGGCGCGCACATGCTGGAGGTCTGCCCCTCGATCGCCTCTGGCACGCCGTCGTGCGAGATCCACCCGCTGGGCATCGGCGGCAGGGAGGACCCGGTCAGGCTCGTGTTCGACGCCGAGCCGGGGCCCGGCATCGTGGTGGGCCTGGCCGACATGGGCGACAGGTTCCGGCTGGTGGCCAATGAGATCGACATCGTGACGCCGCCCCAGCCGCTGCCCAAGCTGCCGGTGGCCCGCGCGGTCTGGAGCCCGCGCCCGAACCTGCGCACGTCCACGGAGTCGTGGCTCACGGCGGGCGCGCCGCACCACACGGTGCTCTCCACGGTCGTCGGCCGCGAGGAGCTGACCGACCTGTCCGACATGCTCGGCGTGGAGCTGGTGACCATCGACGCCGACACGACGACCGAGCGCTTCACCAAGGAGCTGCGCTGGAACCAGGCGTACTACCGCCTGGCCCAGGGTTTCTAGCTCTCTGGAGGCTTCTTGGGGGCGTTCCTGCGCTGCTCCTCGGCGCGCTCGCGGCAGCGGCGCAGGAACTCCTCGTCGTCATCGGGGTTGGTGGCGGCGAAGCGGCCGGGACGGTCGTACTCGGGGAACGCGTTCGGTCGCGTGACCGCCTGCGACCGCTCCGGGCGGCCGGCCACCAGCCAGGCAATGGAGCCGATCAGCGGGAAGAGCAGCACGACGACCACCCAGGCGATCTTCGGCAGGTTCCTGCAGAGCACGTCGGGCGTGGTGATCGCGTCGAAGAGGCAGTAGAGCCAGAGCACGAGCGTGACAAGGCCGATGGCCTCGGACATGTAGAGCACGGCGCACCTCCGTCAGCGGCACTCGAAACTAGCGGCACCCGGCGGGAGCTGACAAGGTGAGTTATGGGAGGGTATGGGCGTGACGCTGACCAATTGGGCGGGAAACACAGTATTTCGGGCGCGAGACGTTCACCATCCGACCTCGCTCGACGAGCTTCGGCGGCTCGTCGCGGCCAGTTCTCACGTGCGGGCGCTGGGGAGCGGCCACTCGTTCAACGACGTCGCGGACACCACCGGCGACCTCGTCGTGCTCGACCGGATGCCGGACGAGGTGGAGATCGACAGCGCCGCGGCCAAGGTGCGGGTGCCGGCGCGCATGACGTACGCGCGGCTCGCGCCGCTGGTGCATGAGGCCGGGTTCGCGCTGGCGAACATGGCCTCGCTGCCGCACATCTCGGTGGCGGGCGCGGTCGCGACGGGCACGCACGGCTCCGGCGACGCCGTGCCCAGCCTGGCCGCCGCCGTGTCGGCGCTCGACCTCGTCACCGCCGACGGCTCCGTGCTGACGCTCTCCCGCGGCGACGCCGACTTCGCCGGCGCGGTGGTGGCGCTCGGCGCGCTCGGCATCGTCACGTCGCTGACCCTCGATCTGGTGCCCGCCTTCGAGGTGCGCCAGTACGTACGCGAGGGCCTGACTGTGGACGCGCTCGCCGACTTCGACGAGATCATGTCCGGCGGCTACAGCGTCAGCCTCTTCACCGACTGGCGCGACACCCGCGTCTGGCTGAAGCGCACGGAGGAGCTGACCAGCCCCGACTGGTACGGCACCACCCCGGCCGACGGCCCCCGCCACCCGCTGCCCGGCATGCCTGCCGAGAGCTGCACGGTCCAGCTCGGCGTGCCGGGCCCGTGGTACGAGCGGCTGCCGCACTTCCGGCACGACCGCGAGCCGAGCGGCGCGGGCGACGAACTGCAGTCGGAGCTCATCCTGCCCAGGGAGCACGCTGTCAAGGCGCTGCGCGAGCTGTACGCGATCGGCGACCGGATCCGGCCCGTCCTGCACATCTCGGAAGTGCGCTCGATCGCGGCCGACGACCTGTGGCTCAGCCCGTTCCACGGCCGCGACAGCGTGGGCATCCACTTCACCTGGGTGAGGGACGTGGCGGGGGTGCTGCCGGTGCTGGAGCTGGTGGAGGAGACGCTGGCGCCGTTCGAGCCCAGGCCGCACTGGGGCAAGCTGTTCACCCGGTGGCCCGCCTGCCCCGACCGGTTCCGCTCCCTCGTACGGCGGCTCGACCCCCAGGGCAAGTTCGCCAACGACTTCACGCGGATACTGCTGGGGGAGTAGCCCCCCGCGCGGGTTTGCGCCCCCGGATGTAGCGCGTCACCGGCCCGGCGGACGATGTGCCTGGCCTGCGCTTCGGCGATCGTTGGTGACATGACCGATCACCTGTTCAGGTTCGGCGCGGTCGCCGGACACGCCACCGACGCCGACGCGTGGACCGGCCTGGCCCGCCGGGTGGAGAGCCTCGGCTACTCGACGCTGCTGGTGCCCGACACGCTCGGCACGCTGTCGCCCTTCATCGCCGCCGCCGTCGCCGCGACGGCCACGACGACCCTGCGAGTCGGAACGTTCGTGCTGAGCGCCCCCAACCGGACGCCCGAGGCCGTGGCCTGGGAGACCTCCACGCTGCACACGCTCACCGGGGGCCGTTTCGAACTGGGCCTGGGCGCCGGCCGCCCGGACGCGGAGCGGGACGCCGCGACGCTCGGCGTCAGGTTCGGCACCCCGAGCCAGCGCATCGAGCGGCTCTCCCGGACCATCGACGCCGTCAAGGACGTGCGCGTGCTCGTCGCCGCGTCCGGGACCAAGCTGCTCAGGCTGGCCGCCCAGAAGGCCGACACGGTGGCTCTCGGCGTGCCGCCGCACTACACGGAGGAGCAGGTGGGGGCGAAGCTGGACGAGCTGTACGAGCTGGCCGGCGACCGCTTCCACAACCTGGAGCTCAGCATGAACCTCGCCGCCGCCGGCGCGGAGCCGCCCTCCTGGCTGCCCGTCCCCGCGGATGGCACCGGGGTTCTGACGGGCACGGTGGACGAGATGGTGGACACGCTCCGCAGACGCCGGGACAAGCTCGGCGTCTCGTACGTGTCGGTGAACGCCCAATACCTGGACGAGTTCGCCCCCGTGGTGGAGCGGCTCACCGGTACCTGACCGGATCTGACAGGTACGCCCGGCACGATGGAGCACATGTTCGCCAAGGGAACTTTCGACACCGCCGGCTGGGACGCCAAGCCGCCCTTCGAAGAGCGTGACGGCGTCTCGTTCGGGCTCGTGACCATGTCCAAGACCTTCCGCGGGGACCTCACCGGCACCAGCGTCGTCTACCTGCTCGTGGCCTCGACGGAGGCCGAGGACTCGCGCGCGTACGTGGCGATGGAGCGCATCGAGGGCACGCTGGACGGCCGCTCGGGGGCCTTCGTCGTGCAGCACAACGCGGTCAGCGACCGCGGGAAGCAGTCGCTGACCGTCTCGGTCGTCCCCGACTCGGGCACCGGGGAGTTGCGGGGGCTCAGAGGCGAGATGGACATCGTCGTCACCCCGGACGGCGGCCACTCCTACACCTTCGACTTCACCCTCTGAGCCGCCACGAGCAGGAGTGTCACCGCCGCCAGCCCGAACACGACGTGGCTCGCGAGGTCGAGCGCGGGAGAGGACGGCACCACCGGGTGTGACAGGAACGCGTGCCAGGCGTAGGTCAGCAGCGCCCCGCCGGCCAGCGCCATCCGGTGCCTGCCGTCCCACCCCTCGCGCGCCGACCAGGTGAGGGCCGTCCAGGCCATGCCCGCCTCGGCCGCGACGAGCGAGACGATGGTCACCCAGACCGGCAGCCCGTCGATCACGGTCTGCAGCTCGAACACCGCCCCGGCCACCAGCGTCGCTCCGAGCACCAGCCACGGCGAGGGCGCCCGCCCAGCGGCGCTCCTGCGCCGCGGCAGCCGGAACGCCGCCACCACGAGCAGGACCACGATCACGACGATCGACACGAGCTGCGGCACGGACGCCAGGAAGGACCCGTTCAGGTAGGAGAAGAGCGTGAGCGCCGCGGCTCCCAGCACGGCCAGCCCGCTCGCCACGCCCAGGCCGACCTTGCCCAGCCACGGGGTGGTCCGCCGCTCGCCGGCGATCTCCTCCATCACCGCGATGGGCACGCTCACGCTCCACACCGTGTGCAGGGCCAGCACGAACAGCGTCCACGGAACCCCGATCCCGAGCGCCGGTATGTAGCCGGGGTCGAGCAGCCGCTGCCCGGCGTAGTTGGGGTTGAAGAGCGACATCGTCATGATGCCCTCCTCGAACACGCCGTAGGCGAGGGCCATGAGCACGATGCTCGGCCACGTGAGCCCGTTCCTGCGGGCCACCTCGCGGATCACCACCGTGGCGCCGCCGTACGCGGGGGCGAGCAGGACCAGTAAGTACAGGTACGTCAGAGGGAAGTCGCCGAGCAGGAACTCGGCGACCAGCGGGGCGAGCAGGGCGAGCCCCAGGGCCGGGAGGATTCGTCTCATGGCTCGATCCTCCGCCGGTTTCGCGCCCGTGACCGGTGCCATCAATCCTGATCTCGATATGACAATCGTCCTATGCCGTCGAGTCCCCCTTCGGCGCACGACGCCTACGCCGGGCCGCACCGGGGTCTGAGCCATGCTCCTCGTCCTGGAACTGCCCCAGCACGGTCTCGGCGATCGAGCCCAGTGCCTCGAGCTGACTCGGGGTCAGGACGTCGATGACGTAGCGCCGTACGGCCCGCTCGTGGTGGATCTTGGCCTCCGTGGCGAGCCGGCGGCCCGCCTCGGTGGCCCGGATGACCGACCCCCGGTTGTCCTCCTCGCACTCGGCACGCGTGACCAGCCCGCGTTGCTCCATGCGCCGCAACTGGTGGGACAGGCGGCTCTTCTCCCACGCCAGCCCGCAGCGCAGCGCCAGCGCCCGCATCGACTCGCCGGGCGACTCGGTGAGGAGGGAGAGGACCTCGTAGTCGGCCTCCGACAGCCCGGTGGTGCCGGCGAGCTCCCGGTTGATCCGCCCGGTGAGCTGCACGCGCATGCGCTGGTAGCTGGCCCAGTGGGCCGCCTGACGGGTGGAGAGCGAGGACATGACGACAGTCTAGTATGGTTGATGCATCAACCTTTGAGGAAGGGCTTCGATGAACTACGGCCACCCGCTGACGTTCGGCACGTTCATCACCCCCGGAGCCGACGCCGTGCCGCTGGCGGTCCGGAGCGAGGAACTGGGGTATGACCTGGTCACTTTCCAGGATCATCCGTACCGGTTCGACACGTGGACGCTCCTATCGTGGGTGGCCGGACGGACGTCGCGGGTGCGCCTGTCGGCGAACGTCCTGAACCTGCCGCTGCGCCCCCCGGCGGTGCTGGCGCGCGCGGCGGCCAGTCTCGACCTGCTCTCCGGCGGGCGGCTGTCGCTCGCGCTCGGCACCGGCGCGTACGAGGACGCCGTCGAGGCCATGGGCGGTCCGCGCCGGACCCCCGATGCGGCGGTCGAGGCGCTCAGTGAAGCCATCGGCGTGATCCGCGGTGTGTGGGACGTGGAGAACGGGCCGCTGCGGTTCGACGGCGAGCACTACCGGCTCCAGGGCGCGCAGCCGGGGCCGGTTCCCGCGCATGACGTGCCGATCTGGCTGGGCACCGACGAGCCGCTGATGCTGCGCCTGCTCGGGGAGAAGGCGGACGGGTGGCTGGTGACCGTCGGCGCGCTCGAGCCGGGGCAGCTCAGGGCCGGCAACAAGCTCATCGACGAGGCCGCGGTGGCGGTGGGGCGCGATCCCCGGGAGATCCGGCGGTTGGCCAACATCTCGGGACGCTTCGGGACGTCGCGGTCCGGCTTCCTCGACGGGCCCGGCGAACAGTGGGTGGAGGACCTCCTGCCGCTCGCCCTCGAGGACGGGGTCGGGACGTTCATCCTGATGTCGGACGACCCGGCGACCATCGAGCGGTTCGCTCTCGAGGTGGCGCCCGCGCTGCGCGAGGCCGTGGCACCGGCGGGCCGTCAGCTTCGCCGCGCCGCCGTGCGTGCTCAGCGCCGGCCCGGGATCGACTACGACGGGGTTCCTCCGTCCGTCCCGGTGATCGAGCCGGGTGACCCTGGGTACTCGCGGGTCAGGTCGACCTACCTGCGGGGCGGCGCGCCGGGGCTGGTCATCCAGCC
>NZ_JBFAMX010000069.1:0-31204 GCF_040659615.1 Nonomuraea sp. NPDC049784 | reverse complement strand
ACGGTGCCGAAGCGGGCCGCCCACATGACCCCGGCCAGCCCTGCCAGCGCCCCGTTGGCCACGAACGCCGCGACGATCCGGCGCCGCACCCTGATCCCGGCCAGCACCGCCGCCTCGGGGTTGGAGCCGATGGCGTACAGCTCGCGGCCGGAGCGCAGGTTGCCCAGCATCCAGCCGACCACCGCCAGCACGGCCAGGGCGATCAGGGCGAGCAGCGGCACGCCGAGCACCGAGCGCGTCCCCAGGGACAGGAAGCCCTCGGGCATGTCGGCCGCGTTCACCTGGCGCCCGCCGGCCCAGGCGAAGTCGATGCCGCGGAAGGCGTACAGGGTGCCGAGCGTGGCCACCAGCGCGGGCACCTTCGCCGCCCCCACGAGCAGCCCGTTGACCGCTCCGCACAAAGCGCCGAGCAGCACGCACCCGGCGATCACGACCGCGACCGGCACGCCCGGATGGTCGGCCAGGATCAGCGCGCCTCCGAACGCCGACAGGCCCACCACGGAGCTGACGGACAGGTCGACGTTCCTGGTGATGACCACGAGCGTCTGGCCGACGGCGAGCATGGCGACGATGGCGGAGTTCAGCAGGATGTCGCGGAGGCTGGCGTAGGTGAGGAACGACGGGTTGACGGCGCCCGTGACGCCGAAGAGGGCGCCGAGCGCGACGACGATGCCCAGCTCGCGCACCCGGGCGACCCGGTCCACCAGCCGCCGGCTCCCGTTGCGCCTGGCGGTCTCGGGTCTGGCGGCGGTCACGGTCACGCGACGCTCCTTCCGGTGGCGGCGGCCATCACGCTCTCCTCGGTCGCGTCCGCACGGGCGAGCTCCGCCACCAGCCGCCCCTCGTGCATGACCAGGACCCTGTCGGCCATCCCCAGCACCTCGGGCAGCTCGGACGAGATCATCAGCACCGCCACCCCGTTCCCGGCCAGCTCCGACAGCAGCCGGTGCACCTCGGCCTTGGTGGCCACGTCGATCCCGCGGGTCGGTTCGTCCACGATGAGCACCGACGGCTTGCGTGCCAGCCACTTGGCCAGCACGACCTTCTGCTGGTTGCCGCCGGACAGCACGTTCACTTGGTCCGTCAGCCGCCCGAACTTCAGCCGCAGTCGCACCGCCCAGTCCTTGGCCCGCTCCCGTTCGGCCGGCCGGGAGATCAGCGGCCCTCTGCGTACGGCGGCCAGCCCGGCGAGCCCGATGTTGCGTTCGATGGACAGGTCCATGACGAGCCCCTGCTGCCGCCGGTCCTCGGGCACCAGCGCCAGTCCGGCCGCCATGGCCGCCGTGGGGCTGGCGGGCCGCAGCCGCTTGCCGTCCACCTCGACGCTGCCCGCGTCCCACCGGTCGATGCCGAACACGGCCCTGGCCACCTCGCTGCGCCCGGCTCCGACGAGCCCGGCCAGCGCGACGATCTCGCCCCGCCGCACCTCGAAGGAAACGTCGGTGAAGACGCCTTCGCGGGTGAGCCTGCCTACCTTCAGCGCCACCTCGCCGCGGGACGTCTCCTGCTTGGGGAACAGGGCGTCCAGCTCCCTGCCGACCATGCGCCGTACCAGGTCGTCGGGGGTGATCTCGGTGATCAGGTCCTCGGCGACGTACGCGCCGTCGCGCAGGGTGGTGACCCGCCGGCACAGCTCGAAGATCTCCTCCAGCCTGTGCGAGATGAACAGCAGCGCGCAGCCTTGCGAGCGCAGCGTCCTCGCGACGCCGAACAGCCGGGCGACCTCCGTGCCCGACAGGGCGGCGGTCGGCTCGTCCATGATGAGCACCCGCGCCTGCCGCGACAGCGCCTTGGCGATCTCCACGAGCTGCTGGTCGGCGATCGACAGGCCGCGGGCCGGCTGGTCGGGGTCGAGGTGCACGCCCAGCCTGGCGAACAGCTCGGCGGCGCTCGCACGCATGGCCCGCCGGTCGATGCCGAGGCGACCGCGGGGCTGGCGGCCCATGAAGATGTTCTCCATGACCGACAAATCGGGGAAGAGGGTCGGCTCCTGATAGATGACCGCGACCCCGGCCCGCTGCGCGTCCGCGGGCCCGCCGAACTCCACCGGCTCGCCGTCCAGCAGGATCCGCCCCGAGTCCGGCCGGTGCACGCCGGAGAGGATCTTCACGAGCGTCGACTTGCCCGCGCCGTTCTCCCCGGCGAGCGCGTGCACCTCGCCGGGGAAGAGCTCCAGAGAGACCTCGCGTACGGCGCGCACCGCGCCGAACGCCTTGCTGACCTGTGAGAGGGACAGAACGGGAGTCTCTTCCATTGCCGCACTCCCGGCAAAATCGTTTTAAGAGATGGGAGGGACGCTAATTCAGCGAGTGGTTGACCGTCAATGGCCGGTTAATACGAGATTTCCGAGCAGTGGATCTCCGTACGGAAATTGTTACGTTTTAAGCCATTCACTCGCGGGCAAGAAACACGCCCAGTGCCACCGCCCGTGAAGGTCACCCCGCTGGGCAGACCTCGCGGCGGTACCTGCCCGGCGCCACGTCGTACTCCCGTTTGAAGGCGTTGGCGAAGGCGAACTCCGAGGTGTAACCGACCTTGGCGGCGATCTGGCCCAGCGGGGCGTCGGACTCCCGCATGAGGCGGGCCGCCGTCGCCAGGCGCCACCAGGTGATGTACGTGAGCGGCGGCCGGCCGACCAGCGCGCTGAAGCGACGGGAGAAGGCGGCCCTCGACAGCCCCGCCCGCGCGCCCAGCTCCTCGACCGTCCACGGGTGAGCCGGATCCCTGTGGATGTCGTCCAGCGCCGCGCTGATGCCGGGATCCGCCAACGCCTCGGTCCACCCGCCGACGGAGCAGTGGCCGTGCTCCCCCTGGAACCAGGCCCGCAGGATGTAGAGCAGGAGCAGGTCGAGCAGGGACGACACCACCGTGTCGGCGCCCAGCCGCGGACGCTGGATCTCGGCCCCCAGAGCCTCGACCGCGGCACGCAGCTCGCTGTGCAGACCGAGCCGGGCGGGCAGGTGGATCATGTCTGGCAGCTCGCGCAGGATCGGATGGGCCCGGCTCGGGTCGAGCCGGTAGCCGCCGCACAGCAGGACTGCGGACACGGGGCCGTCGACCGGCGCGTCGGCGAACAGGCCGGGCCCGTCGTCCAGCGGGTCGCAGTCGGGCTCGGCCAGCGGGGTGGACGGCGAGTCGGCCATGGCGTAGCCGTGACCGTGGGGGAAGAAGACCACGTCGCCCATCGACAGCGCGATCGGATCGCCGTCCGGCGGGATCAGCCAGCCCGCTCCTCGCAGGACCACCTGGAATCCGGCGGAGCCGGGCACGGAGGGGAAGCGCTGCCCCCAGGGCGCACGCCACTCCACACGGGCCGAGCGGGGGCTGCCGGTGCGCATGAGGGCGATCACGTCGCTGAGCACATCCATGGTGAAAGCCTAGAGGAAGACGATCGCGTATGAAATCAACGCCGATGACGCATTGGTTGTCTCGTTGCCGACCTCTACGGTGGCCTGCATGAGAACAGTATTGGTCACAGGCGAGACCGGCACGGTCGGCAGGCAGGTGGCGGCGCAGTTGAGGGAGGCCGGGGCCGAGGTCAGGCCCTTCAGCAGGGCCGTGGGCGACCTGGCGGACCCAGGGTCGCTGCCGCTCGACGGGGTGGAGTCGGTGTTCCTGGTGTGGCCGTTCGCCACGGCGGAAGGGGCGGGGGCGCTGATCGACGCGATCGCCGGCCGGGCGCGCCGCGTGGTCTACCTCTCCTCCGCCGCGGTGCGCGGCCACGAACGCGAGATCGAGCGGCTGATCGAGGAGTCGGGGCTGGAGTGGACGTTCCTGCGCCCGCACGCCTTCGCGGCCAACGCCCTGCGCTGGGCCGCGCAGGTGCGGGCGGGTGTGGTGCGCGGTTCGTACGGCCTGGCCGCCATGCCCGTGGTGCACGAGGCGGACGTGGCGGCGGTCGCCGTGCGGGCGCTGCTGGACGGCGGGCACCACGGCGCCGTCCACGAGCTGACCGGCCCGGAGCCGATCACCCAGGCCGACCAGGTACGCGTCATTTCCGAAATCGTGAAATTTCCGGCCAGCTGGGAGGAGGTCCCCCCGCATCACACCCGTGAGGAGCTGCTGGCCAGGGGCTGGCCCCCGCAGGCGGTGGACGGCGTCCTCCGGGCCCAGGCAGACCTGGCCGCCCGCCCGGCCACCGCCACCTCGACGGTGAAGGAGGTCACCAAGACCCCGCCTCGCACGTTCGCCACCTGGGTGGCGGAGCACGCGGCGGCGTTCAGCACCGCCCCCAAGCCCGAGACCATGCCGGCCGCCCGCATCCACGAATACGGCGACGCGATCCGCTACGACCGGATCCCGACGCCGCGTCCGGGCCCCGGCGAGGTGCTCATCGAGGTGGCCGCCACCTCCTTCAACCCGTCGGAGGTCGGCCTGCGCGCGGGCCTTCTACGCGAGGTGCTCCCGGTGAGCCTGCCGCACACGCTCGGCTGGGACGTCTCAGGCACGGTCGCCGAGCTCGGCGAGGGCGTGACGGGCCTGGCCCCGGGCGACCGCGTGTTCGGGCAGGTGGACGGCGCCGCCGCCGGATACACGGCCGTGCCCGCGAGCATGCTGGCCAGGGCGCCGGAGAGCGTCCCGCTCGCTCACGCGGCCGCCATCCCGGTGGCCGGGCTCACCGCCTGGCAGGCGGTCCACGAGCACGCCCGCGTCACCCGGGGGCAGCGCGTGCTGATCAACGGGGCGGGCGGCGGGGTCGGCATGTTCGCCGTCCAGTTCGCCAAGCTGGCGGGGGCGACCGTGTTCGCCACGGCGAGCCCGCGCAGCGCGGCCGCGGTCAAGCGGCACGGCGCCGACGAGGTGATCGACTACACGACCACGCCGCTCCCCGGCGACATGGACGTGGTGCTGAACCTGGCCGCGCTCCCCTACGAGGACGCCGCCGCCCTGGCCGCCCTCGGGCGCACGGTGATCACGATCGCCACCCCGATCGAGGGCGGCACCCACTTCGTGGCCCGCAACGACCCGGCTCAGCTGGCCGAGTTCGCCGCCCTGATCGACCGGGGCGAGCTCGCGATCGAGATCGCCGAGTCCCACCCGCTGACCGAGCTGCACGAGGTGCACCGCCGGGCAGAGGAAGGCCGCACCCGAGGCAAGATCATCCTGCTCACGGCGTGAAGTGGCGCAGCACCTCCGGGTTGGCCATGGCGTCGGGGTTGGCCGCCTCCTCGACGGGCGTGCCCAGCAGGATCTTGCGTACGGGCACCTCCAGCTTCTTCCCTGACAAGGTGCGGGGAATGCCGGGGACGGCGTGGATCTCGTTGGGCACGTGACGCGGTGACAACTCCTTGCGGAGGGCGTCGCAGAGGGCGCGTTCGAGCGGCTCCGTGAGCGTCGCGCCCTCGGCGAGCGTCACGTACAGCAGCAGCCGTCCTTCCTGCCCGAGTTGCCCGGTGTCGATCACGAGGCTGTCGGCGATCTCGTCGAACCGTTCGACCACCCGGTAGAACTCGCTCGTGCCCATCCGGACGCCGCCCCGGTTGAGCGTCGAGTCGGAGCGGCCGTAGATCACGCAGCTGCCGTCCTCGTTGATCTTGATCCAGTCGCCGTGCCGCCACACGCCCGGATAGACGTCGAAGTAGCTCTCGAAGTAGCGCCGGCCGTCGGGGTCGTTCCAGAACTTCACCGGCATCGACGGCATCGGCGCGGTCAGCACCAGCTCGCCCACCTCGCCGACGACCGGCTTCCCGGCGATGTCGTACGAGTCCACCTTCGCCCCCAGCGACCGGCACGGGATGATCCCCGCCCTGATCGGGTGGAGCACGCTCGCCCCGACGAACCCCGTGCACACGTCCGTGCCCCCGGAGAAGGACCCCAGGGGGATCCCGGGCAGCTCGGTGGCCACCCACTCGAACCCCTCCGGCGGCAGCGGCGACCCGGTCGAGCCGAGGCCGCGCAGCCGCTCCAGCCCATCGGGGTGGATCCCGGCCTTCAGCGAGGCCATGATGTACGGCGCCCCGACCCCGAAGTAGGTCGCCTCCTCCGTGGCGGCGATCCGCCACAGCGCGGCCGGCGACGGATAGGTGGCCGCGCCGTCGTACAGCACCGGCATGGCCCCCACCAGCAGAGCGCCGATGAGGTAGTTCCACATCATCCAGCCCGTGGTGGTGTACCAGAAGAACACATCGCCCTCGCCCACGTCCTGGTGGAAGGCGAGCGACTTGAGATGCTCCAGCACGATGCCGCCGTGGCCGTGCACGATCGGCTTGGGCAGTCCGGTCGTCCCGCTGGAGTAGAGGATCCACAGCGGGTGGTCGAACGGCACCCGCTCGAACTCCAGCGGCCCCTCCTCGGCCCGCAGCCCCTCCCAGCCGATCACCTCGCCGTGCGGCACCTCCCGGGTGCGCGCCTCGGCAGGCTCGGCCTGCTGGGGCGCACGGCCCTCGTCGAGCGCCGCCAGGTACGGGATCCACACGGTCGCGCGCAGCGTGGGCAGCTGGGCGGCGATCTCGTTGACGGCGTCGGAGCGGTCGTACGTCTTGCCGTTGTAGTGGTAGCCGTCGACCGCGATGAGCACCTTGGGCTCGATCTGCTTGAACCTGTCGACGATGCTCGGCACCCCGAAGTCAGGCGAGCCGGCCGACCAGATCGCGCCCAGCGAGGCGGTCGCCAGGAAGGCGATCAGGGCCTGCGGGATGCTCGGCAGGTAGGCCGCCACCCGGTCGCCGCGCCGCACGCCGAGCCGGACCAGCCCCGCGCGGACGCGGGCCACCTCCTCGCGCAGCTCATCCCGGGTCAGCTCCTGGCGGGCGCCGTCCTCGGACACGAACACCACAGCGGTGCCCTCGGTCCGGCGCAGTGCGTTCTCGGCGTAGTTGAGCGAGCTCCCCTCGAACCACCTGGCGCCCGGCATGGTCCCTGAGATGACGGGCCCGTCGCCACGCTCCCCGATCACGTCGAAGTAGTCCCAGACCGACGTCCAGAACTCCTCGGGGCGCTCGACGGACCACCGCCACACGTCCTCATAGGGTCCCGACCGCCCCAGCCACTCCAGGTAGTGGGTCAGCCTGGCCTTCGCGACCACCTCTTCGCTCGGCTCCCAGAGAAGCGCGCCCTCAGCAACCATGTGCCCCATCCTGTCGCCCGTTCGAGGGAAAGTCACACCCGGCCTTCCACATAACTTGCTATCTCCGTAGGTGGTCCACCGCCATACGCGCCGCCGTGCCGATCACCGCGTCGGCACGCGGCTGGTTGAGCGCGGTGCTGAAGGACCGGGTGCACACGGCCACCGCGTAGCGCCGGCCGTCGGGGTATTCGACGACGCCCGACTCGCTGCGCAGCGTGGGCAGCGTGCCGGTCTTGCCGCTGACCGCGACGTCGTCGTACGGGAAGCCGGAGGCCAGCCGGTGCGGCCACACCTGCATGTTGAGCACGCCCCGCATCCAGGCGCACGACTCCTCCGAGGCCGCCTCGTCCCGCCAGATCAGCCCGAACAGCCTGGCCAGCTCGCGAGGGGTGGACCGGTTCGTCCGCGCGGGGTCGAGCACGCTCAGCCGCGCGAGGTCCTCGGGATCCACGTACGGCCACCCGTGCCCAGTGTCGACGCCCATGCTGTCGTTGAGCTCCCGGCAACTCTGCGTCACCCGCGTCCCGTGGAGCCCGAACCCCGCCAGCACGGCGTTGACCGCGTCGAACCCCACCAGCTCCAGCAGCACATCGGCCGAGGTGTTGTCGCTCACCGTGATCATCAGGTACGCCAGGTCGCGCAGCGAGATCGTCACGTCGTCGAGCATCGCCGAGATCCCCGTCGGCCCCGGCACCCGGTCACCGGCCGTCACGGTCACCCGTTCGGAGAGATCCAGCAGCCCGGCGTCGGCCTGCCGGCACAGCGCCACCAGCAGCGGCACCTTGAACATCGACGCCGAGGGCAGCGGCTCGTCCGGCCCGTGCCCCACCTCTCGCCCCGAATCGATGTCGGCGGCATACAGCCAGCCGGTCACGCCCGCCGTGCGGAACAGCGCGTCGAAGTCGGGCGTGCTCATGCGCCCTCCTTCGTCGGACGCATGAGCACGACGTGGCTGTGTCTGATTGTTCGCTCGCTGCGCTCACTCATGCCAGCATCCCCGGCCGGCGGCTGACCCGCCGCACGGACACCGCGCCCTCGTCCGTCATCCCGGCGCTCTCCTTCAACGTACGTACGGCCACGGCCGAGAAGTCGTTGACCGTGTTCGCCGCCACGCGCCAGGCGGTGGAGACCCGGCACGTGATCGGCGAGCCTAGCAGCGGCCGCCAGGCCAGTCCCGGGAGCTCCACCTTCGGGCCGAACGCCACCGCCGCCCCCGCCAGCACCAGGCCGAGCCCGGCGCCCTCGTGCACCTGCACGGGCACGTAGCCGTGGCGGCGGCACTCCACGAGCATCTCCGTGTGCAGCCCCGGCTCGCCCTCCTTGGGCGGCATCAGCAGCTCGCGGCCTGCCAGATCGGCCAGGTGCACCTCGCCGACGCCGGTGAGCGGATCCCCCTCGGCCAGCAGCACGCCCTGCGCCTGCACGAGAACCTGGCCGAACCGCAGGCCGGGCGCGGAGACCGGATGGCGAACCAGGCCGACGTCGATGGTCCCCTCCGCCAGCGCCGTCACCTGGTCGGCGGTCCAGATCTCGGCGGGCGCGAGACGTACGTCGGGATTGGTCTCGCGGAAACCCGCGACCAGGGCGGCGATCACGGCGGCGGCCAGGTCGGGCGGGACGCCGACCTTGAGCACCGCACCCTCGCCCTGCCTGGCCAGCTCGTGCAGCCGATCCACTCTGGCCACGATCTCGCGGGCCTCGCCCAGGAGCAGCCTGCCTGCCTCGGTGAGCCGTACCTGGCGGGCGGAGCGGTCGAACAGCCGCACGCCGAGCTCTTCCTCCAGGCGCTTGATGCGCTGGCTGAGCGGCGGCTGCGCCATGCCGAGGCGGATGGCGGCGTTGCCGAAGTGGAGTTCCTCCGCGACCACGGCGAAGTAGCGGAGATGTCGAACGAGGTCCACGACCAGCCACTATATCCACATATATATCTTTGAGGCGCTCATATCAGTATTGGACACCCCTGCCACTGCTCTGGTGTCCTCTGCCTCATGGCACCACAAAGGGGGACAATGTACGCACGGCGCCGCCGATGGCCGTGGATCCTTCCGGCACTCCTGGTTCCGGTCGTGGCGGCAGGAGGCGTGATCTGGGCACTGCGCACGGAGGGCTCGCCAGTGGAGACGGCCGACAAGTATCTGGCGGCGTGGTCGGACCAGGACTATGCGGGGATGCGCGCCCTGGTGGCCGACCCGCCCGCCGACTTCGAGACCTGGCACCGCCGCTTCCGCACAGACCTCAAGCTCACCGGAGCGGATTTCTACCGCCCCAGGCCGACGGGGGTCTTCGCCTCCTACGGAGACGAGATCGGCTTCAACGCCAAGCTGACCGGCCAGCACGACTGGGACTACGGCGGCGAGCTCAAGCTCGTCGAACGCGACCGCACGTGGAAGGTGGCCTGGACACCGGCGACCATCCACCCGCTGCTCAAGCAGGGCCGCTCGCTGCGCGTCATCACGCAGCAGGGCGACCCTCTGCAGGTCCTGGCCGCCGACGGCACCCCGATCAACACCCCGTCCGCACCCGGATCGGTGCAGCAGCTCGTGGAGGGCATCAAGCAGACGTTCCCCGACCGCTTCAAGTCGCAGGACCGCACCCGGATCGACCTCTACGAGGGGGACAAGCCCATCCAAACGGTCGTCCGTGCGGGCGGATACCGCCCGCTCCAGACCACCATCGATCTGAAGGTCCACCAGGCGGGAGCCAAGGCCCTGGAGGGCGTCTCCCAGCCCGCGTCCCTGGTGGCCCTCCGGGCCTCGACCGGCGAGATCCTCGCCGTGGTGAACAAGCCGGGCGGCTTCAACCGGGCGCTGCTCGGCAAGTATCCGCCCGGCTCGACGTTCAAGGTCGTGACGGCCTCCGCGCTGGTCGCGGACGGGACCGAGCCGTCCCGCCAAGTCACGTGCCCCGCCGAGAAGAACATCGGCGGCTTCCCCTTCCACAACGCGGACTTCGAGGACTTCGGCACGCTGTCGTTCGAGGAGGCGTTCGCGCATTCGTGCAACACGACGTTCGGGGAGATGAGCGTGGCCCGGCTGAACGGCGGCCGCCTGGCACAGGTCGCCCGCAGCTTCGGCTTCGGCACCCCGATCACCCCCGGCGTCCCCGCCGTCCGCGCCGAGTTCCCCGACCCGAAGGACGACACGGACCTGGCCTCCGCCTCGATCGGCCAGGGCCGCGTCCTGGCCAGCCCGCTCAACATGGCCTCGGTCGCGGCCGCCATCGCCTCAGGCGCGTGGATAGCGCCCAGCCTCGTCAAGGAGGAGCTGATCCCAGACGCCCAGCCGACCAACCCGCACCCGCTGGAGGAGGGCGTGGTGGCTGCCCTGCGCAAACTCATGCCCGCCGTCGTCACCGAAGGCACCGCCCACGCGGTCCGCTTCCCCAAGGGCACGGCCGGCAAGACGGGCACCGCGGAGTACGGCTCAGGCAAGGAGCCCCCGACCCACTCGTGGTTCATCGGCTACCGAGGCGACCTGGCCTTCGCCGTCATCGCCGAGGGCGCCGGCCCAGGCGCCACCGTAGCCGCCCCAGCCGCCGCCCGCTTCCTCACCGCCCTCTCTTAACCGCATCCCAACCACCTCCCCGTCCACGAGCGGGGAGCACGGAGGCACGGCGCTGGAACACGAGCTCCCGGGCGCGAAGGGAGCTGCGCGGAGGGGAAGGGCGTCACCCGCCACAACGCACACACCGGCCGCGCCGCGTCGGGGGGACGTGGTGCGGTGGGGGCCGGCGCAATGCGGTCGGCGCCCATGCCGGGCCACGGTGCCGGTCCAAGGTCTCGCTCGTCACGGCGAGCGCCTCGTGAGCCTTCACGACCGGCCATGACAGACGGAAACCACCGACGGCGCGTGCGGTTACCTTGGCCCCGCCGTAACGGATGGGCTTGGAAACGGCCGTAACGGATGGGCTTGGAAACGGAACCGCAACCAAAGGGGATGATTCAGAGGGCTCGCGCAGAGGAGAGGCTCGCCACGGCGGCGACGACTTCGGAGGCGTTGGAGAGGTCGGGCAGGACCAAGTCGGCGCCGGCGTCGCGCAGTTCGGCGGCCATGGAGCGCCCGGAGGCGACCCCGATCATCGCGGCCCCGCCGATCTTGGCGGCCTGTACGTCGCGCGTGGAGTCCCCGATCACCACGGTGTTGGCCGCGGTGAACGGCGTGCCGAGGCGCTGTTTGGCGCGCGACTGCGCCACCTGCAGCAGCGTCGCCTTGGGGTAGACCTCCTCGCCGTATCCCCCCAGCGCGAAGTCGATGTGCTTGTCCAGCCCGAACGCCTTGAGCTTGTGCACGGCGTTGCTCTTGATGGTGCCGGTCAGCACCGTCTGGATCACGCCGTCGAGCCGGGACACCGCCTTCAGCGCGTCCTTGGCCCCCGGCATCATCCGCCCCTCCTTGGCCAGCCGCCCGCGACGGTCGGCGAAGGCCATGGCGAGCGCCGACAGGAACTTGGGCAGGTGGTCGTCCTCGGCCTGGATGCCGTTGACGGCGAGCGTCTCGAAGACGATCTCGGAGTCCGGGCGGCCCATCGGGGGCACGAGCTTGACCAGCGGTCGCCCGGTCACGAAGCGGAACGCCTCGGCGTAGGCGTCCCTGGTCACGATGGCGACGTCGACCAGCGTCAGGTCGATGTTCCAGAGCACAAGGCGGTTGATGGCAGCCTCCAGGGGGGTGACGCTGCATAGCGTACGACGGGCCGCTGCTCGAGTCCGGGCCTTGAGCGATAAGGGTACGGCCAACGCCCGGCTCGGTTCGGGCCTGAGCGATTAAAGCATGGGGCAATGCGAGCCCTGATAAAAGCACAGGCTGACGAAACGAAGGCCTTACGCGTAGTCGAGCGCGTCGGAGAGGGTGTCGACCACGGGAAGGCCGGTGCCCTCCAGGTCGGCCCTGGTGGTCATCCCGCCCGTGTAGAGCACCGCCTTGGCCCCCACATGCTTGGCGGCGAGCCCGTCGTCCACGCTGTCGCCGATCACCAGGATCTCCCCGGGGTCCACCCCGATGGCCGCGATGTGCGCCATCATGTGGACGGCCTTCTCGCCGCCCGTGGTCCCCAGCAGCCCGTCGACCCTCTTGAAGTGCCCCGTGATGCCGAACGACTCGACCTTGGGCACCAGGTGGGCGTGCGGCGCCATCGAGCAGAGCGACTGGGTGCCCGTCCAGTTCGTCAGGACGAACTCGGCGTCATCGGCCAGCCCGCAGGCCTCGCTCAGCCGGAAGTAGTGCTCGTGGAACCCGTCGTCCAGCAGCTCCCACTCGCCCTCGGCCAGGGGACGGCCGAGCATCCGCTCGTAGGCGACCCAGATGGGCCGGGTGTAGACCGCGCGGAAGCCGTCCGCGGTCATCACAGGAAGCGCGTACGGCTTGAATACTTCGTTGGTGGCCCCTACCACGGCGTCGATGTCGTGGAAGAGCGTGCCGTTCCAATCCCAGATGATGTGCTTCGTCATGTTGCGACAAGCTTAGACGGCACGCGTGACATTCCGATGAACGCCCAGGGCAGGGGCCGCGACCATCCGGCCACGGCCCCCGGCGAAGAAAAGCTAGTCGCAGGCCCTGGTGGTGCTGCCGGAGGCGTTCTGACCGCCGCGGCCGCCATTCCACTGGAGCGAGACGGTGCCGTAGGCGCACATGTTGTTGGCCTCGACCATGTTGCCCCAGTGCCGGCCCTTGTTGCCCGCCTTGAACCGGAACTGGTCATACCGCTTGTCTGCGGCGTAGACGCTGATGGTGCCGGTCGCCGAGGAGGACGATCTGATCTCCACCCAGTTGGTCTTGCACTTGAAGGACCACCACAGCTTGATCGTCCCGACCTTTTCCACACGGCTCTTGATGTCGGCCGTCCGCACCACCTTGGCCGAGTTCCAGCAGCCCGACTTGGCCGGGTCCTGGTGGTCGTACGGATGCGGCTTGGCCTGCGCGTTCGCGGGGGCGACCGCCAGCAGGGCCGCTGCCAAGGCGCCCACGGCGGTGGCCGCGACTCGAAGCTTCACTTGGGACCGACTCCTTGCGTCCGACGGACAGTGCTGCGTCGCGACCCTAGCGAGGCCCGGCTCCGGATGTTCAAGGAAGTGTGATCGATGTGACACCACCGTTATCAGCGCAGGAGGTCGGGGATCTCCTGCGTGGCGTACCACATGAGCTCGTGCGCCTCGGCCCCGTCCACGGTGAATCTCGCGTCGTCGTCGCCCTCGTCGGCGGCGGGCAGCGCGGCGATGGCGGCCTCGATGTCGGGGATGGCCTCGTGGTCGTCGATGTGCACTGCGGCCACCTTGGCCAGCGGGATCGAGTCGGCGAGGCGTACTCGCGCCCGTTCCTCCAGATCGACCCCCGCGGAGACCGAGCGGTCGGGCACCTCGGCGGCGACCACCACGCGCCGCGGCGCTGCCTCGACGCCGTCGGCGAGGTCGGCGGCCAGCATCCGCAGCGAGGCGCGGGCCGCCTCGGTGAGCGCCACGTATTCGAGCTCCTCGGTGTCACCCGAGGCATACCACTCGGTCAGCGCGGGGGTCACCGCGTAGCCGGTCAGCGGGGCCGGGCCCAACTCTCCTACCTCGACCGCTGTGGCCAGGGCCGGGAGAGTGCACGGCAGATAGACGCGCATGACGAACCTTTCGTGCTTTCTGGCCGAGCTCCGCCCGGCGTGCTCTATCTTGCCCGTCGCAACGTCAGACGGAGGAGAGTCTCGAGTTCCGCGATGGTCGAGTCCGCGTCTCTGTGGTGAATGCCGGCGATGCCGAGCGCGCGGGCGGCAAGGATGTTGGCCTCGATGTCGTCGACGAGCACGCATTCCTCGCCGCCGAGGCCGATCAGGTCGAGCGCGTGGTGGAAGATGCGGGGCTCGGGTTTGCGCATGCCGACCTCGCCGGAGATCACGACCGCGTCGAAGACCTCGTCCCAGTCGTCACGGGGATACTCGTTTGACCAGGAGTTAGAGAGCAAACACGTTTTGACACCATTTTTCCGTACGTCGCGGAGCATCTCGTACATAGCGTCAACTCGTTCGAATCCCGCGAACATCCGGGTGAGCAGCCCTTCGGCCAAGGGCGGCACGCCGTCCAGGGTCAGCAGCCTGGCGGCGAGGTCACGCTCGAAAGCGGCGCCGTCGATCTCGCCCCTCTCCAGCGCGTGGACGACACTCTCGCCGTCGCCGTGGTAGGCGTGGTCGACCATCTCCCGCATCACCTCGCGGTAGTGGTCGCCGTCGATCCTGTCGGCCACGATCCAGCGCGTGATGGCGTCCGAAAGGCCGGTCGTCAGCACCCCGCCCCAGTCGATGAGCACACCCGTAAGCACCGTTCCAGGGTAGAGCAGCCCCGGATGCCTCCTTTACACCGACCGAGCGTTTGATAATCGACAAAACCCCACAAAAAGAATGTCCGAAATATCCCGTTAAGGTGATCCTCCAGCGATAGGTCGCTACCCAGAAAGGACCGCCGTGCGGACGACGATCCTGATCACCTCCCCTGACCGATGGAAAGCCCCAGGCCTGGAACTCTTCGAGTTCCCGCCGATCTTCCCCGGCGGTCCGGAATGGCTCACCAAACCGGTGCTCATCGCCCTGCTCAGCTCGGCTGTCGCCATCGCCGTGTGCTGGGCCGCGTTCGCCAAGCCGAAGATCATCCCACGCGGCTGGCAGAGCATCGGCGAGTACGCGTACGTGTTCGTGCGCGAGCAGATCGCCAAGCCCAACCTCGGCAAGGACTCCGACCGCTGGATGGGCTTCCTCCTCACGGTCTTCCTGACCGTGCTCATCTGGAACCTGATGGGCATCATCCCGCTCATCCAGTTCCCCCTGGCCGCGCACATCGCCTTCCCCCTGGTGCTGGCGCTCACCGTGTACGGCATCAAGGTCTACCTGGGCGTCCGCCACCACGGCGTACGCGGCTACCTGAGGGGCATCGTGCACCTGCCCGGCCTGCCGGGCTGGGCGTACGGGCTCTACGCCCCGATGATCCTGGCCGAGGTGTTCCTCACGTCGCTGTTCACCCACTTCATGCGGCTGTTCGCGAACATGTTCGCCGGCCACGTCCTCGTGGCCTTCTTCAGCTCGGTGGGCTTCTGGTTCCTGTTCGAGCGGCTCACCCTGCTGGGCGCGGGCCTCGGCGTCGTCGGCGTGCTGGTGACGATCGTGATGACCGCGTTCGAGATGTTCATCCAGTTCCTGCAGGCGTTCCTGTTCGCCATGCTGGCTGGGATGTTCATCGCCAGCGGGCTGCGCGGCGAGCACTAACGCGTGACGCGGGCGGCCAGCCTGCGGTGCTCCGCGGAGCGCAGCACGCCGGCCGCCTCGTCCGCGTCGGCCACGGGGGCCTTGACCAGGAATCCCCTGTTCTGCCTGAGCGTGAGCAGCCGGGTGACCGACTGGTCGAGCCGCTGCTGCGAGATCCGCCCCGACTTCACCGCCGCCACCACCGCCTGATACGCCTTGGGCAGGTCGTTCGGCATGAGCAGCAGGTCGGCCCCGGCCAGGACGGCCCGCACCGCGATCTCCCCGTCGTTGTACTTCTTGCGCACACCCTCCATGTTGAGCGCGTCGGTGGAGATCACGCCCTTGAAGCCGAGCTTCTGCCTGAGCAGGCCGGTCAGGATGGGCTTGGACAGCGTGGCCGGGTCTCCCGACGGGTCCAGCTTGGGGAAGACGATGTGGGCGCTCATCACGGCGTCCACCCCCGCACCGATCGCGGCCTTGAACGGCGGCGCGTCGATCCGCTCCCACTGGGCCTTCGTGTGCTTGATCACAGGTAGCCCGGTGTGGCTGTCGACGTTGGTGTCGCCGTGGCCGGGGAAGTGCTTGGCGGTGGCGGCCACCTTCGCCTCGCCGAACCCCTTGACCGCCGCCGCCACCATCTTCGCCACCCGTGCCGGGTCGTCGCCGTAGGCCCGGCGGCCGATGACCGGGTTGTTAGGGTTCACGTTCACGTCGGCGACCGGGGCGAAGTCGAGGTTGACGCCGAGCGCGCGCAGCTCCTCGCCGGTGGCCTCGGCCACGGCCCGCGCCCGGTCGGGGTCCTTGGTCGCGCCGATCTCGGCGGCGCCGGGGAAGTCGGTCATCAGCGCGGACATCCTGGCCACCAGGCCGTTCTCCTGGTCGGTGCCGATCAGGAGCGGGACGTCCTTGGACGCCTTCTGCAGGCCGTTGGTGAGGCCGACGACCTGGCCGACGCCCTTGATGTTGTGCGGGAAGAGGATCACGCCGCCGAGGTGGTACTTGGCGATGACCTTGGCCGGGGTGCCGGCGCCGTACCTGGCCTGGTTCTCGCCTGACACCGTGTCGGCCGCGGCGCCGTACAGGACGGGCATGAAGAGCTGGCCGACCTTCTCCTCGACGTTCATCTTCGACAGGGCGCGCTCGACGGAGTCCGCCTGGGCCTGCGGCGGGCTCTGCGGGGTCGTGGTCTGCGCGGGCGGCGCGGCCTTGCCTCCGGTGGGAGTCGCGCCCGCCGAGTCGCAGGCGGTGAGAGCGATCGCGAGGAGGCCTGCCGTACCGATCCGTCGAAGCATGCCTCCAAAGGTATCCATGCGATGACCCGGGTGAGACCGCCCTTTTACCAAACCCAGGCGTGCTCCGGCGTGGGCCCATCTCAAGCTGAGGCGGGCTGAGGCCGGCCTGGGCGGGTTACAGGCCCAGCCGGTCGAGGCCGGGCAGGTGCGCTCGGGCCGCCGCACGCGCGTAACCCGCCGTCGGCTGCGCCCGCGTGGCCTCGGCGGCACGGCGGCACTGGTCCAGCGTGTGCGCGGCCAATACGGCGCGTACGGCGGGCAGCGCGGCGGCCGCCATCGACAGCGTGGAGACCCCGAGCCCGACGAGCACGCACGCCAGCGCCGGGTCGGCGGCCGACTCGCCGCAGACGCCGCACGGCTTGCCGGTTTTCGATGCGGCGTCCGCGGTCATGGCGACCAGGTCGAGCAGCGCGGGCAGCCACGGGTCGTGCAGCGCGCTCACGGCGGCGACCTGGCGGTCGGCGGCGAAGGCGTACTGGGCGAGGTCGTTGGTCCCGATCGAGACGAAGTCCACCCGGGCGAGCAACTCCCGGGCCCTCAGCGCGGCAGACGGGATCTCGATCATCACACCCACGTCGCTCAGGCCCCTGGCCCGGCACTCCTGCGCGAACCAGCCCGCCTCCTCGGCCGTGGCCACCATCGGCGCCATGACCTGGAGCCCTGGGGACGCGACGGCCGCCAGCGCGCCGAGCTGCGCCTCCATGACGTCGGGGAACCTCCTGAACCTGCGCAGCCCCCGCTCCCCCAGCGCCGGGTTCGGCTCGGGAGGCGCGGGCAGGAACGCCAGCGGCTTGTCGGCCCCGCCGTCCAGCGTGCGCACGATCACCTTGCCGCCGGGGAACGCCTCCAGCGCCGCCTGGTAGGCACGCCGCTGCTCCTCGGCGGAGGGCGGCTCGGTCCTGTCGAGGAAGAGGAACTCGGTCCGGTAGAGCCCGACGCCCTCGGCTCCCGCACTGATGGCGTCGTCGAGTTCGGACGGGCCGCCGATGTTAGCGTGCAGCGGAACCGCGTGCCCGTCGGCGGTCCTGCCGGGACCCTTCGCCGAGGCGAACGCGGTCTGCCTGGCGGTGTCCGCGCCGACCGCCTCGGCCACGTCGGACTCGGCCGGCTCCACGCGCACGTCTCCCGAGGTGCCGTCGGCCATCACCCGGACGCCAGGGCAGATGGTGGTCGCACCCGGGCAGGCCACGACGGCGGGCACGCCCATCGCCCTGGCGATGATCGCGGTGTGGCTGGTGGGGCCGCCCTCCTCGGTGACGAACGCGGCGACGTCCTGCTTACGCAGCAGCGCCGTGTCGGCGGGGGCGAGGTCCCTGGCGACCAGCACGTACGGCTCCTCGGGAGCGATCGGGAGCCCCTGCATGGCGCGCCCGTAGAGCAGCGCGATCACGCGGTCCCTGATGTCGTCGAGGTCGGCGGCGCGCTCGCCCAGGTAACCGCCGGAACCGGCCAGCACGTTCCGATATTTCGTGAAAGCTTCAAAGATCGCCCTGGGAGCGGCCAGGCCGCGGTCGATCAGCGTTCGCACCTTCACGACCAGCCCGGGGTCCTCCGCCATCAGCGCCTGGGCCTTGAGTATCTCCTCGGCCTCGCCGCCCGCGCGGTTGCCGCGGGCCTCGAGCTCGCCCGCGACCTGCGTGAGCGCGACCATCGCGCGCTCCTTCTCCTGATCCGCCTCGCCTGTGTAGGTGGCGCCCTCGGGGGGTTCGGGCACTGAGACGGTCAGCACGTAAGCGGGGCCGTGCCCGATGCCCGGGCTGACCCCGACCCCCCGCAGGTTCATGGCGTGCCGGCGATCTCGGCCAACTCGTCGAGGACCTCTTCCGCGCCCTCGCCGTCCGCGCTGATCACGACGGTCTCACCCTGCCTGACGTCCAGCGCCATGATCGCGAGGATGCTCTTGCCGTTGACCTTCTCCCCGCCGTGGGACTTCGTCACCGTGATGTCCATGGGGGCCTTCTTGGCCCGCTGGACGAAAGTCGCGGCGGGCCGGGCGTGCAGCCCCACCTCCGCAGCCACGGTGACCTTACGCTCACCCATTACTCCTCCTTCTGTGCCGGTCCAGACCAGCCGGACCCTCTGTCTGATAGCGCCCGTTCATTGTGACGCCTCGGCCGCCGTGGCTAGTCCCATCGGAAAAGCTCGTCTCCCATATGCACTGCCCCCTCAGCGACCGCGCTCACGGAGTCGGCGTCGAGCGCCACGACCGGGCAGACGGGAGAGCGCCCGCCCGCCTCGATGACCGCCGGGTCCCACGCCACAATGGGCTGCCCGGCGCTGACCCTGTCGCCCTCGGCGGCAAGGAGCTGGAACCCCGTGCCTTTGAGCTGGACAGTGTCGATTCCCAGGTGCACCAGCACGCCTTTGCCGTCGTCGCCCACGATCACGTACGCGTGCGGATGCAGTTTCATGATTTTTCCCGCTATGGGGGCTACGGCCTTCCCGGGCCCCCTCAGTGGATCGATCGCCGCTCCCGGCCCGACGAGCCCAGCGGAGAACACCGGATCGGGCACGGCGGCCAGCCTCACAGCCTCCCCCTCGACCGGGGCGAGAACAGTCGTCATGATCTCGCCCTTAGCCGATGATGTCCTCGATGTCGCTGGCGATGGTGTCCGCCTCCGGCCCCACGACGACTTGGACCACGTTTCCCGCGGCCATCACGCCGTGCGCGCCCGCCGCCCTGAGTGCGGCCTGGTCGACTTTGGACGCGTCATGCACCTCCGTGCGCAACCGGGTGATGCAGGGCTCGATCTCGATGATGTTGTCGGCCCCGCCGAGCCCGGCGATGATCGCGTTCGCATCCGCCGCCATCCGGCCCTCCCTAGCTTTTGTGACCAGGTTAAATCAGTCGGTCTGGGTGACCTTGTTCAGTCCGCGCGGCGCGTCAGGGTCGATGCCGAGCCTGCGGGCCAGCGCCTCGGTGAGCAGTTGGCCCGGCACGATCAGGCCCATGGGCGCCACCCATTCGGGCAGGTCGGGGCCGTTCAGCGCGGCCGTGCCCGCCCGCGCCAGCGCCTCGCCGCCCCCGACCGTGTACGCCGCCGCGCCTGCAGCCACCACGCGCTCGGCCAGCGAGATCGTGCCGGGCAGCGTCGGGCTGTTCTGGGCGGCGACCAGCAGCGCGGGGGTGTCGGCGTCGACCACGGCGATGGGGCCGTGCAGCAGGTCGGCGTACGACAGGCCCATGGCGTGCAGGTAGCAGGCCTCCTTGAGCTTCAGCGCTGTCTCCAGGGCCGTCGAGAACGCCAGCCCGCGCCCGGACACGACGACACCTGGCTTGTCGAACAGCCCCTCGACCACGGCGTCCAGATCGCCCGGCTCGGCGATCAGCTTCTCCACCGCCTCGGGCACCCGCCGCAGGTCGTCCGCGTCCACGTCGGCGCCCAGCCCCAGCGCGAGCACGGCCAGCGCGGCGAGCTGCGTCGTGTACGTCTTCGTCGCGGGAACGGCCTTCTCCTCCCCGGCGACCGTGCACAGGGCCACGTCGGCGGCCTGCGCGAGGGGGCTGTCCTCTCCCCCGTTCGTGATGCCGACGGTCCTTGCCCCGCAGTCCTTGGCCCAGGCCAGCGTCTCGACAATCTCCTCAGTGCGCCCCGACTGCGAGATCGCGACGGCCAGCACCCCGTCCAGGTCGAGCCGGCGCTTGTACGTCGTCGCGATCGAGGGCGCGGCCAGCGCGGCCAGTCGACCGGCGTGCGATTCGACCAGGTAACGGCCGTACACTGCTGCGTTGTCGGAGGTGCCCCGCGCGATGAACAGCAGCTGGCGAGTCTGCTCGCCCACCGCCCTCACCTCGCCGGCCCTCGGCAGCAGGGCGTCCAGCGTGGCCCGGAGCGCGGCCGGCTGCTCGGCGATCTCGCTGCGCATCTTCGTGGTCATCTCGGACTCATTCCTTAAATGGTTCCGGTGCGGGCTTGACCGCATTTCGCGACATGTGGTCTAGTCCGGACTAGACCAGTACGAACCATAACCCATTGCCCAGGTCACGTTCGAGGGGAGGATCCGTGGCGCACATCGATCCGGACAGCCCGGTGCCCAAGTACTTCCAGCTTCGCGAGATCCTGCTGGACCTCATCGACAGCGACGAGCTCAGCATCGGGGCGGCCATCCCGTCCGAGCGCGAGCTCTGCCAGCGCTTCGGCCTGTCCAGGATGACCGTACGGCAGGCCGTCGACCACCTCGTGTCCGAGGGCCGCCTGCACCGCGTGCCCGGCAAGGGAACGTTCGTCGCCCGACCCAAGATCGAGCTGGCGCTCCAGCTGACGTCGTTCACCGACGACATGAGAGCGCGAGGCATGATCCCGGGCTCGCGCGACCTCGACCGGCGGATCGTGCGGGCCAGCGCCCACCTGGCCAAGGAGCTGGGGATCCAGCCGGGCGAGGAGGTGCACTTCATCGAGCGGCTGCGGACGGCCGACGGGGAGCCGCTGTCCATCGAACGGGCCCACATCCCGGTCAAGCTCGCACCCGACCTAGGTTCCCTGGATCTGTCGGACAAATCGTTGTATGAGCTGTTGGAGAGCCGCTACGGCCTGGTCATGGACGCGGGCGAGCTCACCATCGACGGCGGCATCGCCGACCCGAGCGACGCCGACCTGCTGAAGCTGCCTCGCGGCGGCGCCGTACTGTTGCTGCAACGCAGGTCGTTCGCCGGCGGCGTCTGTGCGGAGCTGGGCGTGTCCACGTACCGCGCGGACCGCTACCAGCTGCGTACGATCCTGGAAATGCCCGTAAGACGGGGCTGAGGCCTCACCCGGCTCGGAGGAACGCCCGGTGAACGAGACCACCGCCGCCCGGCCTTCGCCGTTCGCTCGCGTGATGACCGTGCTCCAGCGGCTGGGCCGCTCCCTGATGCTGCCCATCGCCGCCCTGCCCGCGGCCGCTCTGCTGCTGCGCTTCGGCCAGCCCGACATGCTGGGCTCCAACGGCGCCGAGCCGGGGGGCCTGGCGGACGTGGCCGGGTTCGCCTGGATGAACCAGGTGGCCGAGGTGCTGGCCGCGGCCGGCGCGGCGCTGCTCGAGAACCTGCCGCTGCTGTTCGCCGTGGGGGTGGCGATCGGCTTCGCCCGCAAGGCCGACGGCTCCACCGCGCTGGCCGCCGTGGTCGGCTACCTGGTCTTCGACCGCGTGTCGAAGGTGATGTTCTTCGGCTCGGACATCAGGGACACCGTCCTCATCAAGGAGGTCCAGGCCCAGGGCGTCAAGGAGGTCATCGACTACGGCATGCAGAACCCGACCAAGGTCCTCGGCGGCATCGTCATGGGCCTGGTCACCGCCCTGCTCTGGCAGCGCTTCTACCGCATCAAGCTGCCGTCCTGGCTGGCCTTCTTCGGCGGGCGCAGATTCGTGCCGATCATCACCTCCATCGCGGCGCTGGTCCTCGGCGTGCTCTTCGGCTGGCTCTGGCCGGTGATCGGCGAGTGGATCCGCCACGCGGGCGAGGCCCTGGCCGCGCTCGGGCCGATCGGGACCGGCATCTATGGCCTGATCAACCGCCTCCTGATCCCCCTCGGCCTGCACCACTTCGTCAACTCGGTGGTCTGGTACGTGGTGCCGCAGTGCGATGTCGGCGGCCGCGTGCTGGGCGGGGACTGGAACTGCTACTTCGGCGGCGCCCCGCACTCCGGCCAGTTCATGGCCGGCTTCTTCCCGATCATGATGTTCGCTCTGCCCGCCGCGGCTCTGGCCATGTGGCGCGCGGCCCCGCCGCACCGCCGGGCCACGGTGGGCGGCATCATGCTGTCGGCCGCCCTGGCGTCGTTCGTCACGGGGATCACGGAGCCGATCGAGTTCGCCTTCATCTTCGTGGCGCCCCTGCTGCTGGTGGTGCACGCCGTACTGACCGGCCTGGCCATGGCCTTGACCACCTTGATCGGCGGCCAGCTGGGGTTCGGCTTCTCCGCGGGCCTGCTGGACATGCTCCTGAACGCCAGCAAGTCGAATACCCAGAACTTGCCCGGAATTCTGATATTGGGTGTCGTTTATGGGGTGGTTTATTACGTGGTCTTCACGTTCCTCATACGCAAGCTCAACATCATGACCCCGGGCCGCGAGCCCGAGCCGGACGTCGATTCGGGCGAAACCTAACTATCTCTTGGCTCGACCAGAACGGTTTGGGGCGTCCCTCAGGCAACATGATTACGCCCGAAACTGCCCTGCGACCCCACATCGGGGGATCCAACTTCCAGCAACCTTCTCCACCAAACCCGGACAAGCTCAATCGACGCTCGGAGAAGTTGGCGGCATTTGTATTCCTCAGCCAGACCAAAAACTCCTTAAAAGCGATTGTTTCTTCGCCAAGAGTTTGGAGGATGCGTGTCACCAGCCCCCCGCGTCGGCATCACCCCCGTCCCCGAGCCCCCGTACGACGAAGAGCAGCCGACGGCGCAACTCGGGACTCCGGAAATCCACGGTGCGCTGGCTCTGGACCCGCGCCCCCTGGTATGGGGCCCGCCAGGGGCCATTCCCGACGAGCGCAAGCTGCGCCACCTGGGACAGGCCCTGGCCGAGGTCCTGGCGGGCCGGCGCCCTCCGGAAACGGTGGCGGACAAGCTCACGGCCCGCGCCTACCGGGAGCTCGTCCAGGCTGGGCAGATGATCCAGACGGCCCGCCCGCCGTTCGCCGGAAGCGTGCACGTGAAGGAGCCCCGAGAGGGCGCGGTGGAGATGTGCCTCCTCATACATTGCGGCGAGCGCAACCATGTACTCGCCATCCGCCTCGAACGGAGAGGCGTCCAATGGCTCTGCACGGACTTCGAAACGGCGTAGGAAAAAGAGAGACCCCCACACGAAGCGGGGGTCTCTGAGGAGCTGTCAGGCGGCGTTCTTGGGATCGCCGTGGCAGCGCTTGTACTTCTTGCCGGACCCGCACGGGCAAGGCGCGTTACGCTCCACGTTCCCGTACGCGGCCCGCTCCTCCGAAGTGGTGCGGACCCGGGTGTGCTCGACGTCGCCCTGCTCGCCAGGCGCCGAGTATTCGAGCTCGGCGGGCCGCTCGGGCCCGCGCAGCCCGCGCGCGATGATCGAGCGGGTTTCCGCGATCACCGCGTCCTCTTCCTCGACGATCGGGTTTTCCTGGACCTCCACCTCGAGGTTGAACAGGAACCCGACGGAGTCCTCCTTGATGCCCTCGAGCATCGCGGCGAACATCTCGAAGCCCTCGCGCGCGTATTCGATCTTGGGGTCCTTCTGCGCGTAGGCCCGCATGCCGATGCCCTCGCGCAGGTAGTCCATCTCGTAGAGGTGCTCGCGCCACTTCCTGTCGAGAACCGAGAGGATCACACGGCGCTCCAGGTCGCGCATGGTCTCGGGGCCGAACTCGGCCTCGCGCCTGGCGTAGGCCTCGAGCGCGTCCGCCTTGACCTTCTCGCTGATGAGCTCGGCGGACAGCTCCTCGCGCCCGCCGGCCTCCTCGATGACGTCGTCGATCCTGACCGAGGTCGGGTAGAGCTCCCCGAACGCCTTCCACAGCTTGTCGAGGTCCCACTCCTCGGCGAAGCCCTCGGACGTGGCGCCCTGCACGTAGCCGTCGATCACTTCGCCGACGAAGCCGCGCACCTGCTCGTGCAGGTCGGCGCCCTCCAGGACGCGGTGGCGCTCGGCGTAGATGACCTTGCGCTGGCGGTCCATCACCTCGTCGTACTTGAGAACTTCCTTGCGGATCTCGAAGTTCTGCTGCTCGACCTGGTGCTGGGCGGAGGCGATCGCCTTGGAGACGATGCCGGACTCGATCGGCTGGTCGTCGGGGATGTTGAGCCTGGTCATGATCATCTCGACCCTGGCCGAGTTGAACAGGCGCATGAGGTCGTCGCCGAGCGACAGGTAGAACCGCGACTCGCCGGGGTCGCCCTGACGGCCGGAACGGCCACGGAGCTGGTTGTCGATGCGGCGCGACTCGTGCCGCTCGGTGCCGAGGACGTAGAGGCCGCCGAGCTCGGTGACCTCGTCGTGCTCGGCCTTGACCGCCGCCCTGGCCTTCTCCAGCGCCTCGGGGTACGCCTTCTCGTACTCCTCCGGCGTCTCGACCGGGTCGAGCCCGCGCTGGCGCAGCTCGAGGTCGGCGCGGAACTCGGAGTTGCCGCCGAGCATGATGTCGGTGCCTCGACCGGCCATGTTGGTGGCGACGGTGACGGCGCCCTTGCGGCCCGCCTCCGCGATGATCGCGGCCTCGCGGGCGTGGTTCTTCGCGTTGAGCACCTCGTGCGGCACGCCGCGGCGCTTGAGCGCCTTGGAGAGCCGCTCGGACTTCTCCACCGAGGTCGTGCCGACGAGGACCGGCTGGCCGGCCTCGTAGCGCTCCTTGATGTCGTCGACCACCGCGTCGAACTTGGCGTCCTCGGTCTTGTAGACCACGTCGGCCTGGTCCTTGCGGATCATCGGCCGGTTGGTGGGGATCGGGACGACGCCCAGTTTGTACGTCTGGTGGAACTCGTTGGCCTCGGTGACGGCCGTGCCGGTCATGCCGGACAGCTTCTCGTAGAGGCGGAAGTAGTTCTGCAGGGTGACCGTGGCGAGGGTCTGGTTCTCGTCCTTGACCTTCACGCTCTCTTTGGCCTCGATGGCCTGGTGCATGCCCTCGTTGTAGCGGCGGCCGTGCAGAATGCGGCCGGTGAACTCGTCGACGATCAGGACCTCGCCGTCGGAGACGATGTAGTCCTTGTCCTTCTTGAACAGCTCCTTGGCCTTGAGCGCGTTGTTCAGGAAGCCGACGAGGTGGGTGTGCTCGGGCTTGTAGAGGTTGTCGATGCCGAGCCAGTCCTCGACCTTTTCGACACCGGCCTCCAGAATGCCGACCGTGCGCTTCTTCTCGTCGACGATGTAGTCGCCGGTGCTCTCCTCGCCGGGGTTCTTCGCCTCGACGCCCCTGCGCAGCCGGGGCACGATCTTGGCGAACTCCTGGTACCACTTGCCCGACTGCTCGCCGGGGCCGGAGATGATCAGCGGCGTGCGGGCCTCGTCGATCAGGATCGAGTCGACCTCGTCGACGATCGCGTAGTTGTGGCCGCGCTGCACGCACTCTTCGAGTGACCACGCCATGTTGTCGCGCAGGTAGTCGAAGCCGAACTCGTTGTTGGTGCCGTACGTGATGTCCGCCTGGTACTGCTTGCGGCGCTCGTCGGGCTGCTGGCCGGCCAGGATCATGCCGACCTCGAGGCCGAGGAACCGGTAGATGCGGCCCATGTTCTCGGCGCCGACCTTGACCAGGTAGTCGTTGACGGTGATGACGTGGACGCCCTTGCCCGCGAGCGCGTTGAGATAGGCGGGCAGCGTACAGGTCAGGGTCTTGCCCTCACCGGTCTTCATCTCCGAGATGTTGCCCATGTGGAGGTTGGCGCCACCCATGATCTGCACGTCGAAGGGCCGCTGGCCGAGCACGCGGCGGGCCGCCTCGCGCACGGTCGCGAACGCTTCGGGAAGCAGATCGTCGAGGGTGTCGCCGTCCGCATAGCGCTGCTTGAATTCGTCCGTCAGCGCACGCAACTCCGCGTCGGACAGGCTCGTGAAGTCGTCCTCGATGGAGTTGACCTGGTCTGCGATCCGCTTGAGCTTGCGCAGGGTCTTACCTTCGCCGGCACGTAGGATCTTGTCGAGAATGGCTGCCACTTTATGTAAAGCTCCTCGCAGGTCTACCCCGGCGGCGCCGCCAGGAGGAGAGGCCGAGACAAACTTCCCCGTTGCCATCGTAGGCGGTTCCGCAACCAGACACAGCCACCGTGACGACGAGGGCGCCTGACCCGTCTGGGAGAATGGGGCAAGGCAGAGGGTATGCCGGTTGAGAGCCGGCTCGCACCAATAAGCGCGATAACCGGCAAAGGAAGGATTAGTCATGGTTGAGGCGAAGTCGGAGCATGCGGAGAATCTCGGCAGCCACGGCGGGCGCGCGTCTTCGTGGCTGGCGGTGACCGTGATGCTGGTGGGCACCGTGGTGGCCGGCTTCGGCCTGACTGCCGCCAACTGGACGATGGTGTGGGTCGGCGCCGGCGTGTTCGTCGTGGGCGGCATCCTGGCCCTCGTCTTCGACATCTTCACCGACGTCGTGATCGACGCGCCGCGCGTGGGCATGCACGCCGAGGATCACCGCTGACGCAGGCTGCACCAAGCGGGCACCCGCCCCAACGGGTGCCCCGCCACCGCCCTCATCCCCGACCCCGGATCCCGGGCGTGTCTCCAGCGCTCATGCTCCCCGCACCGCAGCCCATGCGCGACACGGCACGGCCCCGATGACGCCTCCGTACCACCGAACTGGCGCCCGGCATCCGGCACGGCTGTGATGGCGGTCCTCCGGCGTGCGCGTGGCGGGCCGGCTCGCCGGCCCGCCACATGCTTATGACCGGGCCCGACGGCGGCCACAAATCAGCACAAGCAGCCCGCGAAACACCAGCGCCGGGGCGAATGCGCGCGCCGCGAACACGCCAGCGCCAGGGGGAATGCGCGCACCGCGACGCCGGGTGGCGGCGACGCGTGGACGAACTGCACACGGCACGGCCGAGCACGGCGCGATGCGGTGACGGGCTCAGCGCGAGGCAGGACCGGCGGCCCGAAGCCGGGACCAGCCGCTCGGGCCAGGCCGGACGGGCGCCGTTTTGTCGGTCGTCGCCGCTACATTGCTTCGCATGCATCGCCGTACGGAATCTCAGCCATGACCGGTGTCACCGACCTCACCCCCGACGAGGCGCGCCGGATCATCCTCCGTTCGCAGGGCCTGATCGGCGCCGACGCCCGCAAGGCCGGCGCGCACGCCATGCTGCGCAGGCTGGGCGCCGTGCAGCTCGACACGATCTCGGTCCTGGCCCGCTCCCACGAGCTGGTCGCGTACGCCCGCCTGGGCGCGGTGGGCAGGCCCAAGATCGAGCGGGCCTACTGGCACAATCCCGCCCAGAGCTTCGAATACTGGTGCCACGCCGCCTGCATCCTGCCCATCGAGCACTGGCCGCTCTATTCGTTCAGGCGCCGGGCATACCTCAAGCGGCGCTACCGCTGGCACGAGGTCCCCGACGGCGTCGACAAGCTGCTCACGCAGGTCCGCGAGCAGGGCCCGCTCACGACCTCCGACGTCGGCGGCGCCAAGAACGGCGGCCCGTGGTGGGACTGGTCGGACTCCAAGATCGGGCTGGAATGGCTGCTCGACATCGGCGAGCTGGTCTGCAGCCGCCGCGTCGGCTGGCGGCGCGTCTATGATCTGGCCGAGCGCGTGGTCCCCGCCGGCCTGCTGGCCGAGGACCTCTCCGACGAGGAGTGCATCGCACGCCTGGCCGCCGTGGCGGGCCGCTCTCTGGGCGTGGCCAACCGGACCGACCTGCTCGACTTCCTCCGCCTCAGGGGCGAGCACGCGGCCATGCTCGACGAGCTGCTCCTCAGCGGCGCCGCAGGCCTGGTGCCCGTGACGGTCACGGGCTGGCCGGGCAAGAAGGGCCGGCCCAACGCCTGGGCGGACCCGGCGGCCCTGGAGTCCGAGCCGCGCGGCCGGCACCGCACGACGTTGCTGTCGCCGTTCGACTCCCTCATCTGGCACCGCGGCCGCACCGAGCGCGTCTTCGGCTTCCAGTACACGCTCGAGCTGTACGTCCCCAAGCACAAGCGCGTCCACGGCTACTTCACGATGCCGGTTCTGGCCGGCGGCCGCCTGATCGGCCGCGTCGACCCGGCCCGCGAGGGCACCACCCTGGTCATCAAGCAGCTCCACCTGGAGCCGGGCCTCTCGACCGCCAAGTGGGCCGACGCATTAAGCGACGCCCTGTGGTCGGCGGCCGAGTGGGTGGGCTGCGACGCCGTACGCGTCGAACGCGCCGACCCACCGGAGCTGGTCCCATACTTGGCTCAGTCAGTACGGTGACTGCTCGAAGGGGGTCGGCTTCGCCCGTCACGCCGCTAGGTGATCTCCAGCATGCGCTCCCGCACCGCGTACACCACAGCCTCCATGCGCGAATGCAGCTGGAGCTTGTCGAGGATGTTGCGCACGTGGTTCTTCACCGTGTTCTCGGAGATGAACAGTTGCTTGGCGATCTCGCGGTTGTTCAGCCCCTTGGCCACCAGTCGCAGGACCTCCATCTCGCGGTCGGTCAGCCGCGGCACGGGGAGCTGGGGCGGGCGCTCGGCCTCCTTGCGGCTCATGTTCGCGAACTCGCTGATGAGCTTGGCGGCCATCGCCGGGTTGATTAACGACTGGCCCTCGTGCACGCCCCGCACCGCGGCCGGCACGTCGTTGATCTGGACGTCCTTGAGCAGGTAGCCGGTGGCTCCCGCCTTGATCGCCTCGAAGAGATCTTCTTCCTCGTCGCTCACCGTCAGCATGATGATGCGGGTGCTCGGGACGGAGGCCTTGATGCCCTTCGTCGCCTCGATCCCGTCCTGCCGCGGCATGCGGACGTCCATGAGGGCGACGTCAGGCATGAGGCGATCGGCTAGTTCGACCGCCTCCTGCCCGTCGCTCGCCTCACCGACCACCTCGATGTCGGGCTCAGCGGCCAGCGCAAGCGCCAGGCTCCTCCGGATCAGCTCGTGATCGTCAACGATCAGCACGCGGATCGGCTCGCTCACTGACGGGCGAGCCTCGCCGGACTCGGTCACGAGGCCTCCTCGATGTGCCTCGCGACTGCCTTTCCCTCGCTTCGCTCGCTCACCTGAACCTGACTGAGCTCGCTCACGTCTCCTCCTCGTCGGGGGGCCAGAGCCGTTGAACCGCCATGATGGCACGTGGCCGCGGTTCTCGGGTGGTCGAGAAGATCTTTTAGCGCGCGATCAGGGCTCTACGAGCCGCAACACGCCGTAGTTGTAACCACGTCTGCTGTAAACGACGCACGGCTGGCCGCTCTCCTTGTCACGGAACAGGTAGAAATCGTGTCCGACCAGCTCCATCTCGAGGAGGGCCTGGTCGATGGTCATGGGCTCCGCCTTGTGGAACTTCTCCCGTACGATGAGCGGCCCTTCGCCGTCCATCTCTATCGGGACGATGTCGTCGTAGCGCTGGTCGCTCTGGGCCAGCTCGTCCTCGTCGGGCTCGGCCTGCCGCTTGGGGACGGTGGGCTCCGTCCGCGGGGCCAGGTCGGCGACGTCAGGGAGCGTCGCGGTGATCTCCGCCACCGAAGGCGGGCAGTGGTTGCCGTGATGGACCTTGCGCCGGTCGGCCAGTCGCCTGAGACGGCCTTCCAGCTTGTCGAGAGCCATGTCGAGGGCTGCGAATCGGTCGTCGGCCGAGGCCTCGGCGCGGATGGCCGGTCCTCGGGAGTGAATGGTGAGCTCGACGCGCTCGCGCTGGTCGGCGAGGCGCGGGTTGCGTTCCTTCGACACCTCCACATCGACTCGGATGAGTTTGTTGTCCAGACGTTCGATCCTGGCCAGCTTGGTCGTCACTTGGTCGCGGAACCGATCACTCACTCCTGTGTGCCGGCCCTTGACGATGATGTCCATGCAACAGCCCCCCTTCGGTCTAACGACTGAGCAAGAGCGTCCGACGACGTACGTGTCGGACGAGGTCTGTTGTCTGCCTTTCTCTCACCGTTACCCTCTTCCGACTCTGCGTCCTCGGGAACTCAGGTGGCACCCGCCCGGCCGACCTGGTCTTCGACCCCACATCCGCCTGCTGAGGGTCTCGCGGCTCTGTCGCCACTACTGCCCTTCTCTTCTTGCGAGGGTCATCTGGGCCCTCGGGAAGGCAGGACTTACCCCTAAGCCGCACCGTGATCGGTCGACAAAGAGTCGCCTTACGTGGACCGTTTTGCCTGCGGCTGGCATCGGCTAGCAGAGCCGGGAACCCCGACCCTGCGCAACCACGGACCCGAACGGGTGCCATGTCAGAACGCTATCCGTATCCAGCACGAATGTCAGCCGGAGGATCGGCCAAAGGATCACGTACTGTGACTTTCCCGGGGTCTTCGGGGGGCCCTATATGCCCTATTTAACCGATCGGCAACCCTTATGAGTACGGGGCTCCCGCCCATTGAGCAGCCCCACCGCGGCCCTGGGGGAAGCGACATGTGACCTCCAGGTGAGGGTCATGATTTGGATCTTTCTTTACGGACTGTGATCGCAATCCTTTTCAAGATCTTCGGCGTGTCGCGGCCACGGTCACCGCCAGCGGCACCCGTACCCCCGCCGACCGCAGCGCCCGGGTGGCCTCGACGAGGGTGGCGCCGGTCGTGACGATGTCGTCCAGGAGCAGCGCACAGGCCGCTGGAGGGACTTTCGCGGCTTCAGGCACCTGGAGTGACCCCGCGAGATTGGAACTCCTCTCAGCGGAGCTCAGCCCCGCCTGGTCGGCGACCCACCTCGACTGGCTCAGGCCGGTCCAGGTCTCGGCCCGCATGCCGTACGCCCGCAGCTGCCCCGTGACCAGCACCGCCAACCGCCCGACCGGATCGTGCCCCCGATGCCGCCGCGTCCGCCGCGCGCTGGGCACCGGCACCACCGCGAACGGCCTGTCCGCCCAGGACGCCGCCCCGGTGCCGGTGATCGCCCTCACGACGGTGAACGCCGCGGCCTCCGCCAGCACCCCCGCCAACGCCACCGCCCCGTGCTCCTTGTACGCCACGATCGCCTTGCGCACCGCGCCGTCGTACGGCGCCGCCGACCAGCAGTCGGGCATGCCGCTCGGCACGGTCGCGGCCGTCGACCGGCTCATCGCCGACGGCGACAGCCTGTA
>NZ_JBFAMX010000068.1:0-31260 GCF_040659615.1 Nonomuraea sp. NPDC049784 | reverse complement strand
GCCACCACGCAAGCGGCGACGGCCGCCGGTGGGCGCCGCCGGGGAACGGCGCCGTGCGGCAAGGGAACGGATGAAGGCTGCATGGCTCTCCTCCTTGGGGGGTGAACCGGCGTCTTCGCCGAATCCGGGCCGGTCGCCCGGATTCGGCGAAGACGCTCGGTATGTCAGGTGCGGGTCCAGCGTTGGTTGGCGCCGCCGTTGCAGGTCCAGATGGTCAGCTTGGTGCCGTTGGCGGTGGCGTTGTTCGGCACGTCGAGGCACTTGTTCGCTCCGACCGCGGTGAAGGTGCCGTCGGCGTTGAGTCGCCACTTCTGGTTGCTCTGCCCGTTGCAGTCCCAGATGATCACCGCGGTGCCGTCCGCCGTCCCCGCCCCGTTCACGTCCAGGCACTTGCCGCCGTACACCCCCAGCTCACCCGCGGCGGTCGACGTCCACTGCTGGTTCGACTGACCGTTGCAGTCCCAGATCTGCACCTGCGTGCCGTTGGTCTGCGAAGAGTTCGGGACGTCGAGGCACCGGTTGGCGTTGACGTTGCGCAGCGCCGTGGCGGCCCCGCCGCCCGAGTTGATCTGCCCGTTGAAGGTGAGCTTCACGACGTACGCGAGGGCGGAGTATGGCTGGTTCGGCAGCGTGATGTGCAGGCCGCTGGAGTCCTGACTACGCGTCGGCAGGTTGATGTACGTGCCGGCTGTGTCGCCGATCATCTCCACCTTGTCGAGGTTGGTCAGGCTGACCTTGCCGGTGCCCAGCGAGGCGAGGTTGAGTGTCGCGCCGTTGCCGGGCCATCCGAGTACGGTCGCGTACAGGACGGTGTTGTCCTTGCTGCGGGTGTAGCGGATGTCCTGCGCCGTGCCGGCACGTGGTGTGGTGAACGAGCCGCCGCCCATCTTGGTAGGGCCTTCGCCGTAGGTGGTCCAGGCCCGGGTGGAGTAGATCGACTCGCCATTGCGCCTCAGGTAGGTGCCGAAGGCGTTCAGCACGTCTTTCTGACCCTGGGGAATCGTGCCGTCGATCATGGGCGAGATGTTGAGCAGCATGTTGCCGTTCTTACTCACGCGGTCGATCAGCGAGTGGAGCATCGCGGGCGCGCTGTAATAGCTGATCCCGTTGGTGTAGGACCAGCTCGAGCTGCTGATGGCGTCGTCGGTCAGCCAGTAGGGGTACTGGATGTCGCCGGGGCCGCCGCGCTCGTAGTCGAAGACCTCGCCGCTGTTGTTGAAGCCGTCCTTGTAGGTGGCCACGACCTCTTTGCCCCACGCGTTGGCCTGGTTGTAGTAGTACGACAGGAAGTTGAGCCGCTGCGACTCGTCGACGCGGGTGAGGTTGAAGTCCTGCCACAAGATGTCCGGCTGGGCCTTGTCGACGACCTCCTTCAGCTTGTCGTACCAGAGCTGGTTCTCCGCGGCCGAGCCGAGCTGCCCGTAGAGCTTCTTCAGCGACGTGGTGGGCTGCGCCGGCACGTGGTCGTAGTAGCCGGTGAAGTTGTAGGCGTGGTGCATCGAGACCAGCAGCTTCATGTTCTTGGCGCGGATCGCGTTGGCGAACAGCTGCAGCAAATCCAGCTTGGGGCCTCGGCCGGCCGAGTTCCACTCGTTGACCTGGCTGTTCCACATCGAGAAGCCGTCGTGGTGCTCGGCCACTGGACCCGCGAACTTGGCGCCGGAGTCGGCGATCAGTTGGGCCCACTCGTTGGGGTCGAAGTTGCCGCCCGCGGACTTCAGACGTGGGGCGAACTGCACCCAGTTGCCTGCCTTGTCGCGGGCGCCGTCGATGAAGTAGTTGTACGGCCAGACCGAGGGATCGCCGTAGGTGTTCTTGTGATAGTTGTTGGCGGCCTGCCCGGAGATGTACATGTTGCGCGGATACCACTCGTTGCTGTACTGAGCGGTGGCGAAGGCTCCCCAGTGCCAGTAGATGCCGAACTTCGCGTCCTGGAACCATTCCGGGGCGGCCGGATGCTGGTCCACCGATGCCCACGTCGGCTGGTAGACGGCGGGCGCGGCCATGGCGGAGCCGGTCAGGGCGGGGGCGGTGAGAAGGGCTGCTCCGGTGAGCAGAGCGGTGCCGGCAAGGGCGGTGCGTCTGCGGAGTGTTGACAGCTGATTGGGTGACACGCTGTCTCCTGGGGGTGGGGTGGTGACTGTGTCGTCCGCTGGCTCACCAGCGGTTTCGGCTCGGGAGGGGTAGCCCGCGGCGACCTTGGAGAAAAGCTTCAAGGGGAAGATGGCCGCGAGGCCGGTGACCGGCCCCTCTCTCAGCTACGGGTCCACTTCTGGTTGGTCCCGCCGTTGCACGTCCAAAGGACGATCGGGGTGCCGTTGGCGGTGCCGGAGCCGTTGGCGTCCAGGCACAGGCCGGACTGGACGCCGGTCACCGTGCCGTCGGCGTTGAGGTTCCATTGCTGGTTGGTCCCGCTGTTGCAGTCCCAGATGATGACTCTGGTGCCGGAGGTCGTCCCGGCGCTCTCGGCGTCCAGGCACTTGTTGCCGTATACCTGGAGCTGTTTGGCGGAGGTGAGCGTCCACTGCTGGTTGGCGCCCCCGTTGCAGTCCCACAGCGCTACCTGGGTGCCGTTGGTCTGGGACTGGTTCGGCACGTCGACGCATCGGCCGGAGGACTGTCCGCGCAGCACGCCGCCGCTGCCGCCGCCCTGACCGGGGGTGATGCTCAGGTTGTCGAACTGGGCGGTCTCGGTGGTGGCGGTGCCGATGCCGACCTGGCCCGCGCCCCAGGTGGCATCGGTGACCGAGCCCACCTGGGTGCCGTCGATGGAGGCGGTGATGGTGCTGCCGGAGAACTTGAGTGCGAGGGTGTGCCAGCGGCCGGTGCCGAGCGCGGCGGCCGTGCCGCTGCGCAGCGTTGTGAGGGCGGCGTCGGTGTTGTTGCGCTGGATCTGCCAGGCACCGGCGTCGGTGACCCGGAAGTAGTAGGCGTTCAGTCCAGCCGGGCCGAAGCTGCGCTGGGTGCCGGCCCGGCCGATCAGCTGGACGTAACCGCTCTGCTCCAGCAGGACGTCGGCGGAGACGGTGTAGTTGTTCCACCCCAGGTCGCCGAGGAGCGCGTACGGGTCGGAACCGCCCGTCCACAGGATCGGCTGGCGGGGGGCCATCTGGCGCACGCACCGGCCGGACCGGCCGCCGCCGCAGGCGGCGACCTCGAAGGAGCCCTGCTGGTCCATGAGGTACTTCGCCTCCCGGCCCACGGCGTAGGAGTCGAAGCCGTCGGTGTACGGCAGGGCGAGCGAGCCGCGGGCGGGGCTGGTGGCGGTCCCCTTGCCTTGCCCGGTGGTCGTGGTGATCGAGTACACGTAGCCGGGCTGCACCGTCAGCGAGAACGCGCCACCCGAGGGAGTCAGGTCGGCGGTGCGGACGAAGTGCTCGGAGGAGTTGCCCGAGTTGACGTTGGTCGCCCAGACGTGGACGGCGCCGGTGGACAGGCCGCCAGTGAGGGTGAAGTTCAGCTGCTGGGCCGTGGTGGCGTCCATCGTCTCGATGATGACGCTGTAGTCGGAGCTGGCTGGTGACTTCAGCGACACGTAGCTGCCGTTGTTGCGATTGCCGCCGATGTAGCCCGTGGAGGCGTCCAGATACTTCCAGCCCGGCGCGGTGAACTGGGTGGTGTGGGCCATCACCCAGGCGTTCTTGCCGATGGAGTAGTAACCCGACCAGGGCTGCGGCGCGACGGCCACGCCCATGGTGGCGAAGGGCAGGTTCGGCGGGATCGCGGCGATGACCGGCCAGTTGATGTAGGCGGTCATCTTGCCGTCGATGTAGTCGCGGTTGATGCCCCGGGCCAGCGCCTTGGCACCGTCGTTGTAGTCGTCGGAGCCGTTCTCGCTGGCCCACAGCGTCTTGCCGGAGTTGATGGCGGTTGTCGAGCTCGGGCAACTGGTCTGGGGGCCGCGATAGCCGCACACGTAGTGGGCGCCGTAGACATCCACGGCGTTGCGGAAGGCGCTGTTGCCGGCGGCGTCGTCGGCCACGCCGAAGCCCCAGTCGTCCGAGGCGATGATCTTGACGTTGCCGAACCCGCGGGACTCCAGCGCTGTGTTGAGGTTGACGTACCAGTTCAGGTCGCGGCCTTTTTCGTTCCAGCCGCCCAGGTAGTCGATCGTCAGCCCGTGGCTGTTCTTGGCGCAGCCGAGCCAGTCGACCAGATAGTTGATGGTGTCCTGGGACCAGAAGTTGCCGTTGCCGAGCCAGCCGGGAGCGCCCCAGGAGAGGCCGACCAGCTTGATGTTCGGGTTGCGGGCCTTGGCCTGCTCCATCAGCCACCATTCGTAACCGCGGTTGCAGTCCAGGTCGCTGGAGGTGTGCCGGTGGCTTGGCTCCGCGCCGCTCGTGGAGTTGGTGTCGCCGCCGATCTCGACCTTGAGGATCTGCATGGCGGCGCCGTAGCCGGGCTTGAACAGGTAGTCGAGGATCTCGCCGCGCTGTGGCTCGGGGTAGTCGATGAGCAGGCGGCTGTTTCCGCCGCCACCGCTGATGGCGCCGACGCCGTCGAAGGTTCGGCCGCCGGAGCCGCCGTTGATCGTGATCCCGACAGCCGCCTGGGCCGGCGAGACGCCGATGAGGGTCATTGCGGCCGTCACCAGTGAGACCACAAGAGCCGAGGCCAGGCGCGCCTTGGCGGTTCTTCGCCGGATCATGAGGAGATTTCCTTTCGACGAGGTATGTGACGGTCGCCCGGCCTCAGTCGATGGCGGCGTTTCGGCGGTGGCGAGGCCGGAGAACTCAAGGTGCTTAGCGCGCACCCTGTTCGGTCCGGGACCGTTGTCAGGGCATGGTGGGATCAGCGCTTTGGCCGTACCGGTCCACGCCCTTCCTGCTTGCGTCGCGGCGTGTGCGCCGAGCGCCATGGGCGCGGTGCTGTTGTCGTAGGGCTTGGTGAATCCCGCCTGGCGAAGTCAATCGTGATGTGTGACAGCAGCAGGTGGCTGCCATCGCTCCAGTACCCGGAGGACTGGGCATCGGGCTCGAGGAGGAAGCGCGGCCGCATCCGTCCCGGCTGAATGATCGCCGGGCACGATCTGGGATATGGCGTCGTCGCCCATGCCTGAACCTCCAGTGCTGGATCAATGAGAGACATGTGGGGAGACCTTCGTGATCCACGACCGGTCCATCGCCGGACACATCACAGCCGAGGGCTCCTGCCGCTCACCACCGATTCCGGCAGAAGGTAGCCGCCTTGCGGACTAAGTGTGGAAATCAACACGAAACAAGTCAAGGCTCTAACGAATCGGTTCGATCGGATGGTGGCGCCTAGGAGGCCTGTGCGCTGGTGCGTCTCCGTCATGCCACGCCGCCACGGGATGAACGTTTCATCACCCCGGCCCGCCGCGGCAGCGCGGCCGCACCCGGTTAGGCCAGATCAAGCCACTTCGGCACGCGGCGAAACCGTGGCAGAGAAGGGCCGGACCCTTGACGGATCTTCTCGCGTCATATTTGCTCCGCCACACCACCACCTCAGTCGGCCTGAGCGGAAGGAGTGCTGGATTCGCCAAGGTGATGTTAACGCTAACAGATCATGTTGAGGAGCCGCCGGCGTGCCGAATCGGGTCGGTCCCGGACCGTGCCCACCGTGCGGCGCGGGTACGGCAACCGCTCAGCACAATCCCAAGTCGCCGATCTTTTCCAAGAGGAGGTCGTCGTGTCCATAACAGACCGGCTGGAGCGCTTCATGCATCGCTCGCCACCTTGCGACACGCTCTCCGGGATTCGCCGAGTCCAGGCGGACGCCGATGGGGGCGGCTGTTCGGCGTCCCTACCTAGCGTTCTATGCGACCGCATCAGGGCCAGGAACCCTGCCACACGCGTTCGTTGACGAGAAGGTTGAGGTTTAGTGTGTTACCGCGAACCTTTCGAATCGATTCGACCTGCTCGCTGACGGCGGCGAGGGGGTTGAGCATGGGTACGTGGGGACGATGGTGGGCCGCCGCGCTGATGGCCGTGGCCTTGGTCGTAACAGGCACGGCGATGGGGGCGGAGACCGCCGGCGCGGAGTCCAACGGCGGGGTGCGGGTCATGCCGCTGGGCGACTCGATCACCGAGGGCACGCAGGTGCCGGGCGGGTATCGGATCGGGTTGTGGCAGCGCCTGGCCGCCGGCCGCTACACGGTCGACTTTGTCGGGTCGCAGTTCAATGGGCCGGGCAGCCTGGGCGACCACGATCATGAGGGCCATCCCGGGTGGCGGATCGACCAGATCGACGCGAACATCACTGGCTGGCTGCCTACGTACACACCGCGCACGGTGCTGCTGCACATCGGCACCAACGATGTCCTGCAGAACTACAACCTGGCCGGTGCCCCGCAACGGCTGTCCACGCTGATCGACCACATCACCACAGCCGTGCCCGACGCGGACGTCTTCGTCGCCACCATCATCCCGCTGTCCAACTCCGGCCAGGAGTCGGCCGGCCGCACCTTCAACGCGGCGATCCCCGGCATCGTCCAGAGCAAGGCGAACAGCGGCAAACATGTCCACCTGGTCGACATGCACAGCAAGTTGGCCACCTCCGACCTGATCGACGGCATTCACCCCACCGCCGACGGCTACGACAAGATGGCCGCCGCCTGGTACAACGCGCTTCAGTCAGTACCTGGCAGCATCGGCCAGCCGGTGGGCGGCACCCCCCGCCCAACGCCCACGCCTGGTACGGGCGCGATCATAGGCGTGGATTCGGGCAGGTGCCTGGACGTCTCCGGCGCCTCCCAGGCGAACGGCGCGCCGGCTCAGATCTGGGACTGCAACGGCCAATCCAACCAACGTTGGACATCGACCAGTGCAAGTGAGTTGAGGGTCTACGGCAACAAGTGCCTGGATGTGTACAACCGGGGGACCGCTGACGGCACCAACGTCATCATCTGGGACTGCAATGGCCAGGACAACCAGCAGTGGCGCTTCAACTCCGACGGCACCATCACCGCCGTCGGGGCGAACAAGTGCCTGGACGTGCCGAACTACTCGACCGCCAACGGCGTAAAACTCCAGATCTGGTCCTGCAGCGGCGCTGCCAACCAGCGCTGGACCCGCCCTGACCCATGACATCCCTCCCCGGCGCCGGTCGTCCGCCTCCGTTTGACCACTCCCTGACCCGACAAGGGACCGCCCGCAATGAGCGAGGGCAGAGCGCCCCAGCCTCCAGGAACCTTCCAGAACCCGCGGCGGATCGCCCGGAGATCTCCCCGACACCCCGGTAGGTAGAGGAATCAGATGCGCAGAATTCTTGGCTTAGCGCTGGCGGCGGTGCTTGCAGCCGCATCCATCGTGGCGATCGGCGGTGAGACGTCGCCCGTCGCCGCCCTGGACAACGGCCTGGCCCGCACGCCCCAGATGGGCTGGAACGACTGGAACAGCTTCGGCTGTAACGTCAACGACGGCCTGATCCGTCAGACGGCCGACGCCATGGTCTCCAGTGGCATGGCGGTGGCGGGCTACGCCTACGTCAACATCGACGACTGCTGGTCCACCAAAAGCCGCAACTCCAACGGTGACCTGGTTCCGGATCCACAGAAGTTCCCCAACGGCATCAAGGCCCTGGCCGACTACGTCCACTCCAAAGGGCTCAAGCTCGGCATCTACTCCTCGGCCGGAACCACGACGTGCGCCGGGTACCCGGCCAGCCTGGGCAACGAGCGGCGGGACGCCGCTTTGTGGGCGTCCTGGGGGATCGACTACCTGAAGTACGACAACTGCGGCGACCACCAGGGCCTGAACGGGCAGCAGCGGTACACGGCCATGCGGGACGCGTTGGCCGCGACCGGGCGTCCGATCGTGTACAGCCTGTGCAACTGGGGCCAGGAGAGCGTGTGGACTTGGGGGATGCCTGTGGGCAACTCCTGGCGCAACACCGGCGATATCGCAGCGAACTGGAACTCGATCATGGGCATCCTGGACCAGCAGGTCGGGCTCGACGCTTACTCGGGCCCAGGCGGGTGGAACGACCCCGACATGTTGGAGGTGGGCGTCGGCGGGGTGACGGGGACCGAGGGCCGCGCGCACTTCAGCCTGTGGTCGCTGCTGAACGCGCCGCTCGTCGCCGGAAACGACATCCGCACGATGAGCGCCGATACGCGCACGATCCTCACCAACACTGAGGTCATCGCGGTCAACCAGGACTGGGGCGGCAGGCAGGGCCACAAGATCAGCGATAACGGCAACCTTGAGGTCTGGCGCAAGCCGATGTCGAACGGCTCGGTCGCGACCGTGCTGCTCAACCGGGGCACGTCGACCTCGACGGTCTCCACCACCGCCTCTGCCCTGGGGCTGGGGTCCGCGTCCTCCTACTCGGTGCGCGACCTGTGGGCGCACACGACGTTCTCCTCGTCCGGGACGATCAGTGCGTCGGTCCCCGGGCACGCGGCGGCCATGTATGTCGTGACCGGAGGGGGCATCGTCACGCCCCCGTCCACGGGCGCGATCAGGGGTGTGGGGTCGGGCAGGTGTCTCGACGTCCTGAACTCTTCGCAGACCAACGGCACGCAGGTGCAGATCTGGGACTGCAACGGCCAGGCGAATCAGCAGTGGACGCCGACCGCGAGCGGTGAGCTGCGGGTCTACGGCGGCAAGTGCCTGGATGTGTACAACCGGGGGACCGCCGACGGCACCAACGTCATCATCTGGGACTGCAATGGCCAGGACAACCAGCAGTGGCGCTTCAACTCCGACGGCACCATCACCGCCGTCGGGGCGAACAAGTGCCTGGACGTGCCGAACAACGCCACCGCCAACGGCACCAAGCTGACCATCTGGTCGTGCAACGGCGGCGCCAACCAACGCTGGACCCGCACCTGAGCTGGCGAAGGTGCCCCAGCCACTCGATCCGAAGCCGGTCCGCCGGTCGTGGCCTGCGGTGGCGCAAGCCTCAGCGCTGAGAGCTGAGTTGTGCCACCGCTTGCCCCGCGGCCCGACGCACCGTAAGGACCGTGAGAACGGCGAGATCGACCCCACAGTCTTCATCGACGACGACGGGCAGGCCTATCTGTACTGGGGCAACCCGCACCTGTGGTAGGTGAAGCTGAACGCCGATATGATCTCCTATTCCGGCAGCTAGACCCAGATACCCCTCACCACCGCGGGGTTCGGCACCCGCACCGGGGATGCGAACCGTCCGACCCTGTTCGAAGAGGGGCCCTGGGTCTACAAGCGCAACGGCCTGTACTACATCGTGTTCGCGGCGAAATGCTGCTCTGAGTTCATCGCGTATTCGACGGCCCCCGGTCCCACCGGACCATGGACCTATCGGGGGACGATCATGCCTTGGCGGTGGATTCACCCGTTCGGTGGCCGTGGAGAAGTTCACCTACAACGCCGACGGCACCATCCCGACCATCAACATGACGACGGCAGGGGCGCCTCAGGTGGGCACCCTGAATCCCTACGTCCGCCAGGAGGCGGAAACGATCGCCTGGGAGTCCGGCGTCGAGACGGAGCCCGCCGGCGAAGGCGGCATGAATGTCGGGTGGATCGAGAACGGCGACTCGATCAAGGTCAAGGGCGTCGCCTTCGGCGCCGGCGCGACGTCGTTCAATGCGAGGGTGGCCTCGGCAACCAGTGGCGGCAAAATTGAGCTTCGCCGGGACGGACTGAACGGCACACTGATGGGAACGTGCGATGTCCCGGGCACCGGTGGTTGGCAGACCTGGGCGAACGTCTCCTGTCCGGTGAGCGGGGCGACAGGAACACATGATCTGTACCTCAAGTTCACCGGCGGAAGCGGTTACCTGTTCAATGTGAACTGGTGGCGGTTCAACGCCGCCGGTGCCTAGCCGATGTCCACTCCCACCTCGTCGAGCGACGGCGCCTGCGCCGCGACCTACCGCACCACTAACTCGTGGTCCGGCGGCGATCAGTACGAGGTCATGGTGACCGTCGGCACTTCCGCGATCGACGGCTGGACCGTCAGATGGAACCCGAGCACCAGCCAGACGATCAGCCGGCGGCACGCCTTCGACACCGTCTTCACGTGCACCGGCTCGTGAGGGACGGCGCCCTGATGGCCGCCGTGCGGCTAGATACGGCGAACCCATGAGCCCGAACGCGCTCTGGCCTGCGCGCGACGACGCCATGAATGGCCGTCATGGGTGCACCGTTGTGGCGGTGCACCCAACACCGGCGGCGAGCAGTTCGTCCCGCTCGGCAACGGCGCCCTCGAGGTGGCGGCCCGGGCGGCGTCGAATTCCGCCGGCAGCCAAGTGAGCAGTTGCCCAGGTGGTTCGGGGGCCGAAACCGTCTCGGATCGCGTCCACAGGTCAGGCCGACTGCCTCAACGACATCACCGCCCACGGCGCGAGTTCGACGTCGAGGTCCAGCACACCGGTGTCCGGCACGGTCAGCGTGAACCTGAGGAGGGAGTCGGCGACTCTGCTCAGGTACTCGCTCTCGGCCCGGGACGGGTTGAGGGGGGACCCGAGCCCGTACCAGGCCTCGGCGACGTTCCCGTGCTCCCAATCCATGATCTCGACAAGGAATGTGCTGCCCGGCTCCAGCCCGTCGATCGAGTGGCGGATCCTGCGGCTCGGCCCCATCTCGGCCAGCGCGCGTGTCGCCGGGTACGAGTTCTCCGAGCTGACACCCCTCATAGCCATGTCCTCGGGGTAGTTGAAGAACACTCCTGACAGAGCGGACGTCTGGCTGTTACGGGTCACGACGCCGTCGGACGTCGCGAGGAGTAGCCGGTCGCCGAGCCGTTCCAGCATCGTGAACGCGTGGAACGTGGGCTTGTGAATGCCACCCTCGTTCACAAGGCCGAACCCGCCGTGAAAGGGTCCGATCCCGGCGCCTCCCTCCTCGAACACGTCCGTGAAGGTCCAGTAGGAGATCGAGTCGGCGAGGGTGGCGCACTTCAAATACGACCGCGTGATGTAGGTCGCCGCGAAGAGCGTGTCGTGGATGAAGTCGCGGGCCGACGGCGACGTCGACCACTCTGTGATGTGGATCTCCGCATCGGGATACGCGCTGTTCTTCACGAGCTTGCGGAGGAGGGTCAGGTCGTCGAACGTCGCATCGGCGTATCGGGTGATGTGCACGGCCTCGCCGTTGGCGCCGTACGCGAAGTCGGTGGGGTACAGGTGGGTCGAGATGAAGTCGATGGGCAGTTCGCGCTCCGCGCACCAGGCGATGAAGTCCTCGATCCAGACCGGGCGCCAGTCGAGCGCGTCCACGTCGGTCGCGGCGGCCGTTGCGAGCGCCGCGGAGCGGTCCTCGGTCTCGCCCTTGTAGCGGTCGTCGGGCACGAAGACGCTTGTCGAGGGCCCGCCCACCTTCAGGTCGGGATCGATCCTCTTGATCGCCCGAACGGTCTGCTCGTAGAGCTCGAAGTACTCGGTTTTCGTCCCGGTCCAGAAGTGGGGAACCAAGTTCGGCTCGTTCCACACCTCGAAGCGCCACTCCCGCACCTCGGCGAGGCCGTACCGGTCGATCCAGTGCTCGACCGACCTCGTGACCAGCTCGACCCAGCGCGCCATGTCCTTGGGCGGGCTGCAGTGAGCGCCCCACCAGAACACCGTCTCAGTCGCCGTCGCGAGCTCGCGCGGCATGAAGCCCAGCTCGACGAAGGGACGGACACCGCAGTCCACGATGAAGTCGAACACCTTGTCCACATAGCTGAACGTGTACGCGGGCGAGGGAAGGCGCGTGTTCGGGCCGAAACCGCTGCCGTAGCTCTCCCGGTACACGAACATGTCATCGTGAAAGACGCCGTGAAAGCGGATGTACTGGATTCCGCATGCGGCGACGACCTCGGCGAATTGTTGTTGCCAGTCCGCGCGCAGTGCTTCGTTCGCCCGTCCGGCGCCGATACACCTGGACCAGACGTGTTGGAGGGCACTCTCGTCGCACAGCTCGCCGTCTATCCGGAACCGGGGTTCGAACACACCGTCGCTCGTCATGGCCTCACTTCTCTTCACAGAATCGTTTATGGGTGGGAGATGGTCCACGGCGCCGCACGCCGGCCTCCGCGCCGGTCGCGAACGCCGGACCGTCGCGGGGGAGATGTCGTGCTGCTGCCGCGGAATGCGGATGCCAGGTCAGATGTCAGGCCGTCGGCATGTCGCTCCTAGCCCTTTACAGCGCCCAGCGACAAGCCTGACTGCCAGTACCGCTGCAGGCTGAGAAACGCGATGATCAACGGGACGATGGTCAGCAGCGCGGACGTGATCACGAGATTCTGGATGAGGGCGCCGTTCCCCGCCGTCGAGCCCAGTTTGTTCCACTGATTGATTCCGACGGTCAGCGGATACCAGCTGGGATCCTTCAGCATGATCAACGGCAGGAAATAGTTGTTCCAGATCGATACGAATGAGAAGAGCAAGACCGTCACGCTTGCCGGTGCGAGCAGCGGGAGCGCGATCTGGAGAAAGGTCCTGAACTCCCCGGCGCCGTCGATCTTCGCTGCCTCGAGCAGGCCACCCGGCACGGCTTCGGCCGTGAACACCCACATCAGGTACAACCCGAACGGGTTGATGAAGGACGGGATGAGAATCGCCCACGGGGTGTTGGTCATGCCGACGTGCGCGAACAGCAGGAACTGCGGGATCGCCAGGGCGATGCCGGGGACCGAGATCGATCCCAGTACGACGAACAGGAACACCCGCTTGCCCCGGAAATCGAGTTTTGCCAGGGCGTACCCGCCGAGGGCGGCCAGGAAGGTCGACACCGTCGCACCCACGACGACGTAGAGAACGGTGTTGAGAAGCCACCGGGAGAAGATCCCGTCCTGGTAGCTGAACACCTGCACGATGTTGTCCCACAAGGCGAACTCGTGACCGGGTGCGAGCCCGAACGACGACACGAAGTCGGCCTGCGACTTGGTCGCGTTGATGACCAGCCACACGAGGGGCAGCAGGCAGTACAGGGTGAACAGAGCTGTCATCACGGTGAGAGTCGTGCTCTTCTTGGGATTCTCCACCGTGTAGAGCCGGCGGCTGCGACCGGTATGGCGGATCGGCGTGTCGGAGGCTTTACCGGCCTGGGCTCGCCGGCTACTGGTCGGATGCATTCCTCAACCCTCTGATCTGGACGGCGTAGGCGACGGAGATCGTGATCGCTGCCATGACGAGCGCGAGTGCTGCCGCATAGCCCTGCTGGGACCCGGTGAAGGCCAGGTTGTACGCGTACAGGTTGGGCGTGTAGAAGGTGGTGACGCCGCTGTTGGCCACCATCGAGGGCAGGATCTGCGGTTCGTTGAACATCTGGAACGTGCCGATGATCGAGAAGATGATCGTGACGACCAGGGATCCGCGGAGTGCCGGCAGCTTGATCGCGCGGACGACCTGGAACTCGTTCGCCCCGTCGATTGCGGCCGCCTCGTACAGTTCGCGGGGGACGGCCTTGAGCGCGGCGTAGAAGATGAGCATGTTGAAGCCGGTGAACGCCCACGTCACCATCAGCCCGATGGAGATGAGCGTGGTATCGGGGGCGAAGGGATTGATGTCCGTGCCCAGGGCGTCGTTGAGGCTGCCGAACAGGCCGTACTTGACGCCCAGCAGGAATCCCCACATGAGGGTCGCCACGATCGCCGGCACCGCATAGGGGAGGAAGATCGTCACCCGCATGAATTTGGTGCCGTGCATGCGCATGGAGTCCAGCGCCAGCGCCAGCGCCATGGCGAAGATCAGCATGATCGGCACCTGGACGAGCGTGAACCGGAAGACGCGTCCCACCCCGTCCCAGAACTGCGGATCGTGGAGCAGCTTGCCGTAGTTGGCCAATCCGACGAAGGTGTTGCCCCCGATGAGCTTCTCCTGGAAGAGGCTGAGGTAGGCGGCGTACACGATGGGCACGATGAACACGAGCGCGAACAGCGCCCCAAAAGGCGCTATGAACGCCAGTCCGATCCGTGACTTCCGGCGCTTGCGAGTTGGCGCCGAATGCTGTGCCGCATCCGGCGCAGCCATGGCCGAAGCGGTGGCGTCGACCCGACGTGCCAGGCCCATGTCCGTGTTCCTTCCGATTCATTGCGGTGGCCAACTCGCTTCTTCACCGGCTGTTGTGCGGCGGCGGCCGTTGCCGCACGCGGGATCCTCCGCCCTGATGAGGACTCGCTAGTCCACTTGGAAGCCCTGCTCGTTGCCGTACTGGATGCAGCGCTGCTTCCACTGTTCGAGGATTTCGGCGAGCGAGCCCTTGCCCGTGGTGTAGAACGGCGATGCGATGTCGCCGTAGATCGAGCGTGCCCACTCGAAGAACGGCGGGTACTGCCAGCCGCTCCCGACGATCTCCGAGGCCTCAGCCAGCACGACGCCGACCTTCTGGTCGCCGAAGTACTGGTTGCCCTTGCTACGGAACGCCTCGCTCTCCAACACCGACGTGTTCGGCACGAAGGCACCCGCGTCGACGCGGGAGGAGAGACCGCCGCCGTGGGCGAAGTACTCGAGGAACTTGAAAGCCGCGTCCTTGTGCTCGGCCGCGGCCGGGATGCCGAAGGAGCTTCCGCCGTTCGCCGCTCCGACCTTGTCTCCCTGCTTCCACTGCGGCATCAAGGCGACTCTGAAGTCACCGGCGGCCTTCGGTGCGCGCTCCGGCAGCGTCGAGGTCAGCCAGCCGCCCATGGTCTGGGTGGCGAGGGTTCCGTCGTTGAGGGCCCGGTTCCAGTCGTCGGACCATCCCGTGATCTTGGTGTTGATCAGGCCCTCGTCGAGCATCTTCTGCCAGAAGGCCACGGCCTTGGTCGTGCCCTCGTCCGTGAAGTCGATGTGCACTTTGTTGCCGTCCACCTTGAACGGGCGACCGCCGGCCTGCCAGATGAGCGAGAGCAGGAAGAAGATGTCTCCCGTGTCCTGGGCGATGTAGGAGTCGCCGCCGAGCGCGCGAACCTTCTTGGCAGCCTCGTAGTACTCGTCCCACGTGGCCGGGGCCTTGTTTATGCCGGCCTTCTTGAGAGTGGCCGTGTTGTAGAACATCGCCGACGGCCCGTAATCGGACGGTAGCGCGTAGATCTTGCCGTTGACCGTGACATCGCTCCACGCGCCCGGGACGTAGTCCTTCTTGAAGTTATCGACGCCGAACTCTCCGAGATCGGCGAGCTTGCCGGGAATGGCGAAGTAGGGCACTGAGAAGTACTCGAACATCGCGAGGTCAGGTACACCGGAACCGGCCTGGATGGCGTTGTCGAGCGCCTTGTACTCGTCTTGGGATGAGCCCGCGTTGACGACCTCGACCTTGATGTTCGGGTTCGCGGCCTGGAAGCCGGGAACGGCCCCCGCGACAGTGTCGTCCCAGCTCCAGACCGTGAGCTTCACCTGTTGGTCGCCGCCGCTGCCGGCTGTGCTGCCGCCGCCGCCCGCGCCCCCCGAGCAAGCAGCCAGCGCGAACATCGGCACGAGTGCTGCGGAAAGGAGCCTTGCCTTCTGGGAGAGCCGCATTGAGCCTCTCCTCTCGTCCTGAGGGTTACGAAAAAATTTCGCAACTTGTTCGTTACTGCGAGGACACTAGGTCGTGCATCTGTACCGTGTCAACGGGTGGACGAGAGAGAATGCCTGGCAGCAACCGATGGCTAGGGGCCCGTGGTAGATTCGAAATAGTTTCGAAGTCCCGAAGGGAGCCTGATGCGACGGCGAGGCAGTTCCGAGCGAGCGACCTTGGCGGATGTCGCCCGACTGGCCGGCGTCTCGCCGGCGACCGCCTCAAAGGTCCTCAACGGGCGCAGCGATGTGGGGGCGAACACGCGTGAGCTTGTCCTCGGAGCCATGGCCCAGATCGGCTACAAGCCGACGGCGGCGCGACACGAGCGAACACGGGACCGGACCATCGTCACTGTGCTCGACATCGTGGAGTCCCGTTATGCCGGAACGGTCCTCCAGGGGATCCTCGTGGCCGCGACCTCGGCGCAGGCTGAGCTTCTCCTCCGCCTGCCGCCCGACGAGCCGCTCAGCACGAGCCGTACGGCGGCCCGTGTCTGGATGGAGGAGCAGAAGGCGTCCGGTGTCGTCGGTATCGTTGCGCTCGCCGTCGCTGTGCCCGACTCGATGATCCTCGCCGCGGAGGATCTCGAGGTGCCTATCGTGACGATCGACCCGATCGATACGACCGAATCACGTCTCGTCAGCATCGGCTCCACCAATTGGGCGGGCGGTCGCTCGGCAACCGAGCACGTCATCGGGCTCGGACACCGCAGGATCGCCTGGATCGGCGGCCCGCTGGGCTCGGCCCCATCGCTGGAACGCTTCCACGGGTACCAGGCCGCGCTCGACTCGGCCGGCGTCACGCCGGACCGCACACTGATCCGCCACGAGGCATTCTCCGTCGAGGCGGGACTCCGGCACGGACATGACATCCTCGCGCTCGGCGAGCGGCCGACCGCGGTCGTCGCGGGCAACGACGAGATCGCCGTCGGGGTCCTCGCTGCGGCCAAGGAGCTTCGCATCACCGTCCCGGGCGAGCTGTCGGTCACCGGGTTCGACGACACGCCGCAGACCGAGTGGACCACGCCCCGCCTCACATCCGTCCGGCAGCCTCTCGTCGGCATGGGACGGATGGCCGTCGAGGCCGTCCTCGGCATGGCGGACGGGGTCCAGCCCGCCTTCCGGCACCTCCAGCTGGCGACGACCCTCAGCGTCCGCGACTCGACGGGCCCCGTCCCGTTGTCCTGACCCACCCAGGCTCGGACACCGCATCGCGGGCGGGGAATGCCTCGAACCGTGCGCGCCGCAGTCCTTACGCCTGTTCGTCCAGGCTGATCGCGCTCTCGACGTCGGCACGCCGTAGGGTGGAGAAGCAGGTGTCCCGGCCGAGTGATCGCCGGTGCCGCCGGACCACAAGAGACCAGGGGCAGCGTTGGCCAAGCGGGTGACGATCCACGATGTGGCGGCCCTCGCCGGGGTCTCCCGTCAGACCGTGTCCAGGGCGCTCAACGACATGGACGACATCAGCAGCGAGACGAAGAAGCGGGTCCTGGAGGCCAGCGCGAAGCTGGGATATCGCCCGAGCCGATTCGCCCGCAACCTGGTGGCGCGGCAGAAGACGCGCGCGCTCGGCTTCGTGGTCGCGTCTTTCCGCAATCCGTACTACACCGAGATCGCCGGAGATCTGCTGGACTGTGCCGCCTCCCGCGGCTGGCAGGTCGTGATGGCCTCGAGCGAGTCGGAAGGCGAGAGCGCTGCGCTGCGCATGTTGGCCTCGCAGGTGGACGTCTTCGTCGGGCACTTCATGTCGCCCGAGACGCAACTGGAGAAGGCCCGGGGCGGCATTCCCATGGTGGTGCTGGAACCACCCGCCCGCATGGAACGGACGCACTCGGTGGAGCTCGACCTCCGTTCGGGGATCGAGGAGGCGATTCAGGCGTTGCGCGCCAAGGGCGCCCGTAGCCTAGGAATGATCGACTCGGGCTATTCTCTCCGCTCGTCCCCCATCTACGTTCCCTCGCAGCGCCGCCGCGATTTCGAAGAGCTCACCGGACCCGGCCGGCCCAAGGCTGTGGTCGTCGGGGAGGAGTCCATCACGGGCGGCTCGCGGGCTTTCATCGAGCTCATGCGGGCCCATCCGCACCTGGACGCGGTTCTGGTGTTCAACGACCTGATGGCCATCGGCGCCGTGCACGGCGCGCATGCTCTCGGTGTAAAGGTGCCGGACCAGGTGCGGATTCTCGGCATCGACGGCCTCAGCCTGGGCGAGGCCGTGCATCCGACGCTGAGCACGATCTCGCTCGACCGCCAGGCCCTCGCCGCCCGGGCGCTGGACGTGGTCGACGCGCTGGCCGCGGCCGACTTCGCCGACGTGGCGCCCATCCGGCACGTCGTCCGGTCGCGGCTGCTGTGGCGTGAGTCCGCGTGAACGCGGAGTATTGACAGCAAAACAGCCGATGTTTAGGTTGTGTTTCACGCCGATGTCGTGAACGTTCACGGCTGGCTGTTCCGTGAACGTTCACGCCGAGCGGACATCCGATTCAGTGCCGAGCGGCGGAGTGGTCGAACGCGGCCCGCCGCTGCCCGGAACGGCACTTACCCACGTAGCCGTGCGTGTCTCCGACCTTCCATCCATCCACCTTCCTCGGGGCTGGGAGAACAGTGTCCTTCAGTGAAGCAGTCCGCAGAGTCTCGTCCTTCGAGCCAGGCGCAGGCCGCCTGAAGCCCAGGGCCGTCGCGATCAGTAACGCCCGTACCGTCTCGCTCGACGGTGATTGGATGTTTCATCTGTCTTCCGGACTCCGAGGGATGAGCGACGGCTTCGAGGCCCCCGATTTCGACGATTCCGCCTGGACGACGCTGTCAGTGCCCGGCTCCTGGCAGATGGAAGGTCTCCACGCGACCGACGGCACCCTGCTGGATCACGGGCAGGCACACCATGGACGACCCGCGTACACCAACATCAACTACCCGTTCCCGATCGACCCGCCCCACCCGCCGGACGCCAATCCCACGGGGGAGTACCGCCGGGCCTTCGAGCTGGCGGACCCGGGAGCCGCGAACTGGGTGCTGCGGTTCGAGGGGGTGGATTCGCACTTCACCGCCTGGCTCAACGGGGTGGAGCTCGGCTGGGGCACAGGGAGCAGGCTGCCGACCGAGTTCGACGTGACGCAAGCTCTGCGGGAGGGGCCCAACGTGCTGGCCGTCCGGGTGCACCAGTGGTCGGCGGCGAGTTACCTGGAGGACCAGGACATGTGGTGGATCTCGGGGATCTTCCGCTCGGTCTTCCTGATCGAACGGCCGACCGGCACGATCGGCGACCATTTCGTGCACGCCGATTATGACCACGAGACCGGTGAGGGCATCCTCCGGGTGGAGGCCGACGTTCCGGCGGTCGTGGACGTTCCGGAGCTGGGTGTCGCCGGCCTGCCGGCAGGCGAAGCCCTGCGCATCCCAGCGGTCGGCCCGTGGAGCGCGGAAACGCCCAGACTGTACGCCGGAGTGCTCAGGAGCGAAGGCGAATCCATCGAGCTCCGCATCGGCTTCCGGACCGTACGCGTTGTGGACGGCGTCATCACCGTCAATGGCTCGCCGGTGCGCTTCCGCGGCGTCAACCGGCACGAATGGCACCCGGAGAGGGGCCGCACCCTCGACCTGGAGACCATGCTGGCCGACGTCCTGTTGATGAAGCAGCACAACGTCAACGCGGTGCGGACCAGCCACTACCCGCCCGACAGCCGTTTCCTCGACCTGTGCGACGAATACGGCCTGTGGGTGATCGACGAGTGCGATCTCGAAACCCATGGCTTCGGCCAGGTCGGCTGGGAGCGCAACCCCTCCGCGGACCCCCTGTGGAGACGCGCCTACCTGGACCGGATCGAGCGCATGGTCGAGCGGGACAAGAACCATCCCTCCGTGATCATGTGGTCGATGGGCAACGAGTGCGGCGTCGGCGACAACCTGCGCGCGATGGCCGAGTGGGCCCGCCACCGCGACGGCTCCCGGCTCATCCACTATGAGGGCGACTACGACAGCTCCTACGTCGACGTCTACAGCCGCATGTACGTGGACCTGGACGAACTCGCGCTCATCGGCATGGGCGCCGACGAGCGCACCGTGGACCCCGCGGCTGACAGCCACCGCCGCGCGCTGCCGGTCATCCTCTGCGAGTATGCCCATGCCATGGGCAACGGTCCCGGTGGCCTGTCGGAGTACGAGGAACTCTTCGACCGCTATCCGCGCCTGCACGGCGGATTCGTCTGGGAGTGGCTCGACCAAGGCATCCTGCAACGCGCGGCGGACGGCCCCAACGCCGGACAGCTGTTCTACGCCTACGGCGGCGACTTCGGGGAGATCCTGCACGACGGCAACTTCATCGCCGACGGCCTCGTCTTCCCCGACCGTACCCCCTCGCCAGGACTGCTGGAGTACAAGGCCGCGATCGCGCCGGTGGTACTGTCCGTCGACGACGGCGACGGGATCACGCTGACTGTCCGAAGCAGGTTCGACCACGTCGACACCTCCGGACTGGTCTTCGCCTGGCTGGTCGAGGAGGACGGTGTCGAACGGGGCGGCGGCGCCGTCGAGATTCCTCCGGTCCCGCCGCGCGGCGCCACCCGGGTACGGCTGGACGATGCCATCGCCGATCTGGCCGGCGACGCTTCGGGCGAGGTCGTCCTCACCGTCCGCGCCCTGCAGGCCAAGGAGCGCGACGGCGTGCCCGCCGGCCACGAGATCGCCTTCACACAGCGTATCCTGGCCGACGCCCAGGAGCACGGCCCAGCCCTAGGAACACCGGTCACCGCGTTTCAGGACGGGTACCGCATCGGGGATGCCGTGTTCGACCCCGACGGGTGGCTCACCCGGCTCGGCGATCTTCCCGTGGTGGGCCCTCGGCCCGACCTCTGGCGCGCGCCCACCGACAACGACCTGGCCTGGCTGGGCCAGGCGAAGGCGTGGCGCGACCTCGGGCTGAACAGGCTGGAACACCGCGTCGTGCGCGTGCAGCCGGAGGATGGCGAGCTCACCGTCGAGACGCTCAGCATGGCCGCTGGACGGGAGGCCGGGATCCGGACGCAGATGATCTGGTCCGCAAGCCCCGGCGGCGAGCTCCAGTTGCGCCTGCACCTGAGCCCGGTCGGCCGGTTCGACACCCATCTCGCCGCCCTCCTGCACGACTCCGGCCGCGTGAAACGGGGCACGGTACCGCGCCTGGGCATCCGCATCGGGCTGCCGGGCGGCGATGGAACGCTCGACTGGTACGGCCTCGGCCCTGGCGAGAACTACCGCGACAGTCGGCTGGCGGCCCGCCTCGGCCGTCACCGGGCCACGGTGGCAGACTTGCAGACCCCCTACGTGCGCCCCCAGGAGAACGGGAATCTCGGCGCCGTCCGCCGCGCCGAGATCTCCTGGCCGACGGGCGAACGGCTGCGCATCACCGCACCCTCCGGCGCCAACGTGACGCTGCGTCCCTGGACCAGCGAGGCGCTGGACGCGGCGCGGCACACCACCGACCTGGTGCCGGACGGACGGCTCTGGCTCAACCTCGACATCGCCCACTACGGGCTGGGTTCGGCCGCCGTCGGTCCCGACGCGTTCCCGGCCCACCGGTTGTACCCGCACACCTGCTCACTCCTGGTGCGCCTCGCGCACGTGCGGTGACCGATGAAACCTGGAGGGAGGACAGCGATGGAGTGGCGCGCCGCCAGACGGAGTTTCCGTCGCTACTGGCAGCTCTACCTGCTGATCCTGGTACCGCTCGCGTACTTCGTGATCTTCAAGTACGTCCCCATGACGAACGCCGTCATCGCGTTCAAGGACTACAGCGTCGTCGACGGGATCTGGGGCAGCGAATGGGTCGGACTCAAGCACTTCTCCGCATTCTTCTCCAATCCCATCTTCTGGAACCTCGTCCGGAACACCTTCCTGCTGTCGGTGTACTTCCTCCTGGCCGGCTTCCCCATCCCGATCATCCTGGCCCTGGCGCTCAACGAGGTCCGGCTGCGGGTCTTCAAGCGCACGGTCCAGCTGGTCACCTACGCGCCCTACTTCATCTCCACCGTGGTCGTCGTCTCCATGGTGATCCTGCTCCTGGCGCCGCGGATCGGGCTGATGGACAAGGCCTTCGGATTCTTCGGAGCCAGTGCGCCCGACCTCCTCGGCGACGCCGACTATTTCCGGCACATCTACGTATGGAGTGACATCTGGCAGACGGCGGGCTATTCAGCCGTCATCTACATGGCCGCACTGGCGGGCATCGACCCCAGCCTGTACGAGGCGGCCCGGGTCGACGGGGCCACCCGGCTCCGGAAGATCATCCATGTCGACATCCCCGGCATCATGCCGACCGCGATCATCATCCTGATCCTGGGCGTCGGCAACATCATGGCGGTCGGCTTCGAGAAGGCGTTCCTCCTGCAGAATCCGCTCAACCTCGGCACGTCCGAGATCATCGCCACCTATGTCTACAAGGTCGGGCTGCTGAACGCCGACTTCAGCCTGGCCACAGCGGTGGGGCTGTTCAACTCGGTGATCAATCTGGTGCTCCTCCTCGTGGTCAACTTCGTCGCCAAGCGCGTTACCGGGAGTGGTCTGTGGTGACCGACACGATGGTGCAGTCCGAGGTCGCGGGACGGGCTCGTCCCCGTCCCGCCCGTATCAAGGACTCCGGGGTCGACCGGCTCTTCATGGCGTGCGTCTACCTTCTGCTCGTCACCTTTCTCGCGGTGGTCCTGCTGCCGTTGATCTACATCGTGGCCAGCTCCTTGAGCAGCCCCAACGCCGTCTCCTCCGGCCGGGTCTGGCTGTGGCCGGTCGACTTCTCAATCCGGGGTTACGAGGTGGCGCTCAGCAATCCGCAGATCGTGACGGGGTTCGCCAACTCGCTCTTCTACACCGTTGTGGGGACGGTCGTCAGCGTCGTCCTCACGATCGCCATCGCTTATCCGCTTTCCCGCAAGGACTTCTTCGGCCGCAACGCCATCACCGCGTTCATCGTCTTCACGATGATCTTCGCAGGCGGGCTCGTACCCACGTACCTGGTGGTGCAGCAGCTCGGCCTGCTCGACACGCGGTGGGCGCTGATCGCCCCGGGGGCGATAGGCGTCTGGCAGGTCATCATCGCCCGCACCTACCTGCGCAACACCATCCCCGACTCGCTCTACGAGGCCGCCGAGATCGACGGGGCGAGCAGCCTGCGCGTGCTCTGGTCCGTGGTGCTGCCGCTGGCCAAACCGATGGTCGCGGTCATCGCCCTGATGTACGCGATCGGGCAGTGGAACGCCTACTTCGACGCGCTGCTCTACCTCAAGAGCGACGAGCTCTACCCGCTCCAGCTCGTGCTCCGGAACATCATCATCCTCAACACCCAGGCCGGCCCGATGGACACCGCCACCATGATGGAGCGTAAGCAGCTCGCCGACCTACTCAAATACTCCCTCGTCGTCATCTCCACGGTCCCCGTGCTGCTGATCTATCCGTTCGTCGCCCGCTACTTCACCAAGGGCATGATGATCGGCGCGATCAAGGGCTAGCCCGGGCGACCGTCCCCCCAATCCATGAAAGGCACGCCGATGTTCACCCTGCCCAGAAAGCGGGCGGCGCTGCTAGCGGCGCTCTCGCTGGCCGGCCTCACCACCGCGGCCTGCTCCTCGTCCGACGGCAAGCCGGCCGACTCGGCTTCCCCGCGCGGTACCACCGAACTGACCGTCTTCGCTCCCCAGAGCGCCAATCAGGATCTGCAGACCGCCGCCTTCACCAAGATCGTCAGCGGCAAGTTCAAGATCAAGTTCAAATTCCAGACGACGACGTTCGACGGCGGCCCCGCCAAGGAGAAGCGGCAGATCTCGCTGGCCAGTGGCGATTATCCCGACCTCTACCTGCTCATCCCGTGGGTGGACCAGTTCGAGCGGTCCGAGCTGCTCAAGCTCTCCAAGCAGGGCGTCATCCTGCCGCTCAACGACCTGATCGCCAAATACGCCCCCAACATCCAGAAGGCGCTGGAGACCAACCTCGCCTACAAGACCCTGGCCACGGCGCCCGACGGCAAGATCTACGGCCTGCCGCAGTGGAACGACTGTTACCACTGCTCCTATCAGGCGAAACTCTGGATGAACTCCGCCTGGCTGAAAAAGCTCGGCCTGTCCATGCCGAAGACGACCGAGGACATGCGCACCGTCCTGCGGGCCTTCAAGACCAAGGACCCCAACGGCAACGGCAAGGCGGACGAGATCCCGCTCAGCGGCTCCACCGCGGACGTCCTGCTGCCGTACTTCATGAACGCCTTCCTGTACGACCCGCAGGGCAGCGACTCCTACCCCTCGACACTCGCGTTGAGCAGCGGAAAGGTTCAGCTCCAGGCCGCGCAGGACAAGTGGCGCGACGGCCTGCGCTACCTCGCCTCCCTGCAGAAGGAAGGACTCATCGACCCGGGCGCCTTCAGCCAGAACCGGGGGGCGATGATGGCCAAGGGGGACAACGCCGACGCCGTGATCGTCGGAGCGGCGACCACGATCCACCCGGCGCTCCTGGTCACCCTCGGCCAGAAGGGCGGACGTGACAAGGACTACGACCCGGTGCCGCCGCTGACCGGCCCCGATGGCGTCGGCTACGCCTCCTACAACTTGCCCAGCGCCCCCGGCGCCACGTTCGTCCTGACGAACAAGGCGACGGAGCAGGACCAGATCGCCGCGATCAAGATGCTCGACTACATGTTCACCGACGAGGGCCACATCCTGGGTGAATTCGGGGAAGAGGGCGTGGCGTGGGAGAAGCCGGATGCCAAGGACGTGGCACTCGACAAGAATCTGAAGCCGCTGTACGAAGTGATCCCCGCCGACCCGGACGCGCCGCCGACCAACGCCGCCTGGGGAGCGCTCACGCAGTACAACAGTCGCAGAGAGTTCCGCGACGCCCAGGTCCAGCCGACCGACATCTACGACCCGGCGGGCTTCGAGCGCAGGTTGTTCGAGGCCACCAAGCTGTACGAGGGCAAGGAACCCAAGGACCAGATCTTCCCGTACTGGAACCTCTGGCTCGGCACCGACGTGGCGGGCGAAGCGGCGACGCTGCAGACCAACATCCAGAACTACGTGGCCCAGTCCAGCCTGGAGTTCGTGACCGGGAAGAAGAACGTCGACAGCGACGAGGACTGGGCGTCCTACCTGGAAGGCCTCAACGGCCTCGGCCTCCAGCGGTACCTGCAGATCCAGCAGCAAGCCTACGACGCCCAGTGAGAACCCACATGAGCGAACGCCACCGCATCCGGCTGGCCGCTCCCTCCCCGGCCTTCCACGACGCCTACGGACCATGAAAGCGATCACCTGCCTCACCGCCACCTGGCTGCGGCATGTGCCCTTCGCCGTCCATGGCCTCTCCACCTGCAGAACGACCGCGAGCCCGTTCCGCGTCAGAGCCGGATCTCTACCGCGGAACGGACCCGAATGTGTCGCGGCATGTCCCTACGGATCAGTCGCCGAGGTTGCGGACGTACGACACTAGGAGGTTTCGGTGCAGGCCGTGCCGTTGAGGGCGAACTGGGCCGGTGCCGTGTTGACGCCGCTGTAGGTGCCCTGGAAGCCGAAGGCGGTGGTGGCTCCGGCGGCGATGGTGCCGTTGTAGGTCGCGTTGCGCGCTGTTACCTGGGTGCCTTGTTGGGTGATGGTGGCGTTCCAGGTGTTCGTGATCTGCTGGTTGCCCGGCCAGGTCCAGGTGAGTGTCCAGCCGTTGACGGTGGCCGTGCCGGTGTTGGCGATGGTGACGGCGGCGGTGAATCCGTTGTTCCAGGTGGTGGGCGTGTATGCGACCCGGCAGGCCCCGGCGGGGGGAGTCGGCGTGCTGGTGGAGCCTGTGTCGGTGAGGCCGAAGAACTGGATGGCGGCGGCGGCCATGCCACTCATGGGGAGGCTGTGTCCGGCGCCCTGGATGCTGTATGCCTCGACCTTGACCGTCCCGGCGGTGTCGGCGTAGCGACGGCGGTTCCAGTTGGCCTGCGGCGTGTCCGTGCTGGTAGGCGTCTGGCTGAGGCCGAAGACGTTGGTCCACTGGTCGATCTCTTGCTGCAGCGTGGCGTAGTAGACGAGGTTGTCGTTCGTGCCGTGCCAGAGCTGCACGCGCGGCCGGGCGCCTGTGTAACCGGGGTAGGCGGCGCGGACCAGGTCGCCCCATTGCTGGGGTGTCTTGCTGATGCGTCCGGAGGCGCAGTCGCTGGCGCCCGGTGAGGGGATGTAGTCGGCCTCGCCGGCGAAGCAGCTGTGCGGCACGCCCATGAACACTGCGCCGGCCTTGAAGACGTCGGGGTAGTTGCCGAGCATGATGTTGGTCTCCATGCCGCCGGCTGATGTGCCGGTGCACGCATCGCTTTCGTCACGCCGCAGGCGATGAGCCTCGTCATCCGCGACCTCGAGCGACGCGGTCTGATCCGCCGGGACTCCCAGCCGGGCGCGGGCCGCGTGCTGCGTGCCCGTCTCACCCGCAAGGGCCTGTCCACCCTGCGGCGCTGCGACCGCTCCGCCGACGAGATCGAGGCCGTCATGTTCGCCGAGGCCGACGACGCCGCGCGCAAGACGCTGGCGGAGAGCCTCATGGCGTGCGCCCGCGCCCTGCGTCCCTGACCTGCATCCGGGCCTTCCGTGACCCCGGCTGGTTCCGCGACCCGGTCGACGGGCGCGAATACCACGGGCTGGGGCCTGGTCCCTGCTCCCGTCCCTCATCGTGGCCGACGGCATCAACCACGAGCTCGACCGGCCGCACGTCGTCAACCGGTCCCGCTACTACCTCTTCTCCCGGCCGTCCTACACCCGGACCGTGGCCTTCGCCGACACGGTCCAGTCACGGCCGCTCGCCTTGCCGGTCAGGACCACGGTCCCCGCGGGCTCGTTCGCGCCTGGGATGACCTCGAACTCGGCAGCGCTCTCCGAGTTGGGCTTCAGGGGCCCTAACACGACCTGCGCGGGTGTGACGCTCCACCCGTCAGGAGCCTCGACGGACACCGTGGTCGAAGGGGCCAGCGGCATCTCGATCGCCCGGACGGTGACGGTGACCTTCGCCTCCTGGCCCGGAGTCACCTCGGCGGGTGCGCCGAGCCGGACCTTCTGCAAGGAGTATGCGCGATAGGTGTGACCCGCCTGCCCGGTGAGTTCGATCAGGCCGGAGCCAGCCTTTTTGGTGCGGGCCTGGCCGCCGCGCGCGGCGTCGACCACCTTGTAGCGCCCGGTGAACATCTCGCCGCGTACTTTTACGGTGCCGTCGCGATCGGGCGTGATCAGGAACTCGTCGGCCTGCCCTTCGCTCCACGCCGCACCGACGGTGTGACCGCCGCGACCCCGAAGGCCCTCCACCCGTCCGCTCGGCCAGGCCTCCGGCAGGGCCGGCAGCAGGTGCAGTTCACCGTTGTGGCTGTGCAGCAGCATCTCCGCGATGCCGGACGTCGCCCCGAAGTTGCCGTCGATCTGGAACGGAGGGTGCAGGTCGAACATGTTCGGGGCGAGCCTGGCCGGTGTGACAAGGGAGCGGACCAGGTCGTGTGCTCGCGTGCCCTCCTCCAGCCTTGCCCAGTAGTTGATTTTCCAGGCGAGCGACCAGCCCGTCCCGTCGTCGCCGCGCAGTTCCAGCGTCCGGCGCGCGGCCTCGAACAGCTCGGGTGTGTCGCGCTTGGTGATCTGATGGCTGGGATGCAGGCCGTACAGGTGTGAGACGTGCCGGTGGGTGCGCTCGGTCTCCAGCCAGTCGTAGAGCCATTCCTGGATGTTGCCGCGGGAACCGATCTTCATTGGAGCCAGGCGCTCGCGGGCGGCCTCGACCTTGGTCCGGAAGTCCGCGTCCACGCCGAGAACCTTGCTCGCCCCGGCGCAGCCGTCGAACAGGTCACGCAGGATCTGCATGTCCATGGTGGGGCCGGCGGCCACGCTGGCATTCGGGTGGTGGCTGAGCTCGGGAGAGTTGGACGGGTTCGTGACCAGCCAGCCGAGTTCCGGCTCCGGCACCAGGGTGTCGAGGAAGAACTGGGCGGCGCCCTTCAGGGCCGGGTAGTTCGCGCGCAGGAAGCGGGTGTCGCCGGTGAACAGGTAGTGATCCCAGATCATGCCGGCCAGCCATGCGCCACCGGTCTGCCACATGCCCCAGAACGCGCCGTCGACGACCGATGTGGCCCGCCATGCGTCGGTGTTGTGATGGGTGACCCAGCCGCCCGCCCCGTACTGTGCCTGGGCCGTGCGGGCGCCGGTCACGGTGAGGTCCTTGATCATGTCGAACACCGGCGCGTAACACTCGGACAGGTTCGTCGTGTCGGCGGGCCAGTAGTTCATCGGCAGGTTGGCGTTGATGGTGTACTTCGAGTCCCACGGCGGGCTCATCTGGTCGTTCCAGATGCCCTGAAGGTTCGCTGGCTGGGTACCGGGACGCGAGGAACTGATCAGCAGGTAGCGACCGAACTGGAACAGCAGCGCGGAGAACTGCGGGTCGTCGACGGAGGAGTGCTGCGCGATCCGGACGTCGGTCGGCTGGTCGGCCGCCGCGGTACGTCCGAGGTCGATCGTCGCACGCCCGAACAGCGCCTGGTAATCGGCCACGTGCCGGATGCGCAGCTTGTCGTAGGGCCTGTCCAGAGCGGCGTTGAGGTGCTTCCACGCGACGCCCTGGTAGTCGCCGCTGACATCCTTGTAATTCACGTAGCTGGAGCCGATGGAGATCAGCAGTGTCACGCTGTCGGCGGCGGACACCTGGAGCGTGCCACCGGAACTGGTGACGCTGCCGCCTTCGGCGACGGCCCGGGCCAGTGCCAGGAAGCGGACCGAGCCGGTCACACCTTCCATGTCGCCCGAGATGCCGTCGAGTGCCACCGTGGTACCGTCCGGGCTGGAGCGTGTCGTCCTCTGAGGGCTGTCGAAGGTCGCGGAGAACGTGATCGAGCCGGGCCTGTCGGCGGTCAGGCGGATGGCGATCACCTGGTCCGGCGCGCTCGCAAGCACCTCACGCCGGTACCGCACGCCGTTCAGGACGTAGGTCACGGATGTCGTGGCGGTGGTCAGATCCAGCTGGCGGTTGTACTCCGACGCCCCGGCGGCGCTGCCGAAGTTGAGCCGTAGATTGCCGACCGGCTGGTAGGCCAACTGGCCCACGGGCTTCCCGAGCATCGTCTGGTTGATCAGATCCTGGGCCTGGATCCACTGGTTCTCGAAGACCAGCCGCCGAATCTCCGGCAGCGCCTGTGCACCCTTCGGGTTGCTCTGGTCGTACGGTCCGCCGGCCCAGACGGTGTCCTCGTTGAGCTGCAGGCGCTCCTGATCGAGGTTGCCGAACACCATGGCGCCGAGGCGGCCGTTGCCGATGGGGAGCGCGCGTAGCCATTCCGTGCCGGCGGGCTCGTCATACCAGAGCGCCAGGTCGTTGGCGGCGCGCACTTCTGGAGGCACCAGCGAATCAGCTCGGGCTACCGCCGTCCATTGCACCGGCAACAGCAGAGCGCCGGCTCCGGCTGTTCCCATCTTCATCAGCTGCCTTCGTGTCAGGTGGTGTTCGGACATGGCTGTTCCCATCGTTAGGGGGTGCGGCGCTCGGGACGCCGCGGCGGAGAGGGGAAGGGGTGCCCGCGGCGGGCTATTCCTGGACCTTGCCTCCGGTGAGCCGGGACAGGACGAGGGCGATGATGATGATCGCGCCGTTGAGGGCCTGGATCCACTGGGCGGGCACGCCGGCCAGGGTGAGGACGTTCTGGATCATGTAGAGGAGGAGGATGCCGGTGAACGCGCCGAACATCGTGCCCTTACCGCCGTTGAGGCCGACGCCGCCGATCACGGCCGCGGCGAACACGGTGAAGATGGCACCGTCGCCCTGCGCGGCCGCCACAGAGGCGAGGTGCCCCGACATCAGCAGGCCGCCGAGCGCGGCGAGCAGGCTGGCGCCCACCAGAGCGGTCCACAACACCCGGTCGGTACGGATGCCGGCCGCCTTGGCCGCGTCCACATTGCCGCCGATGGCGTACAGGGCGCGGCCGTACTTGGTGAAGCCCAGCAGCACGATGCCTGCGGCGAACAGCAGCAGGCAGAGCCAGATCGAGGAGGGCACGCCGAGCCACAGGGCCGAACCGAGATAGAGCATCGACGCCGGCAGGTTGAAGAAGGTTTGGCCGCCGGAGATGCCGGTGAGCAGGCCGCGCAGCACGATGAGCATGCCGAGGGTGACGATGAAGCCGTTGAGCCCGAACCGTACGATCAGCAGCGCGTTGATCGCGCCGATGAGCACGCCGACGGCCAAGGTGACGGGGATCGACCAGGCGCCCGGCAGCAGGCCGAGCCCGGCGCCCGAACCGGCGGCCACGGTCAGCCAGGCCGCCACGCCCGGCGCGAGACCGAACGTCGACTCCAGCGACAGGTCCATCTTGCCGGCGACCAGCACGATGGTCTGGGCAAGGACCAGGAGCGAGATCTCCGACATGGTCTGCAGGATGTTGATCAGGTTGTCGCCCTGCAGGAAGATCGGGTTGACGATCTGGCCGACAATGGCGATGGCGATGATCGCGGGGATCAGGGCGAAGTCGCGTAACCGGGCCAGTCGTATCCGTGGCCGTTCCCGCTCGGGGGCGGCGTTCTCGGTGGCGGGCGTGAGAGTTCTCTCAGGCATCGAGCCGGACTCCTTCCATCGCCGCCACCACGTCGTGGTCGTGCCATCCGGCGGCCATCTCGGCGACGACACGACCCTGGAACATCACCAGCAGCCGGTCGCACAGCCGCAGGTCGTCTAGTTCGTCGGAGGCGACCAGCACGCCGGTCCCTCTGGTGGCCGTTTCCTCGACCTTGCCGAGCAGGAACTCCTTGGACTTCACGTCCACCCCGGCGGTGGGGGTGATCAGCACGAGCAGCCGGGGATCGGAGGCCAGCGCTCTGGCCATGACGACTTTCTGCTGATTGCCGCCGGACAGACCCATCACGGGCAGGCCGGGGCCGGGGGTCTTGATCGCCAGGTTGGCGATCAGGGTCCTGGCCAGCCGGTCACGCCGCCGGCCGCTGATCAGGCCGGCCTCGCCGAGTTGTTCGGGGACGGTCATGGTGGCGTTGTCGGCGATCGACATCATCGGGACGAACCCCTGGTGGTGCCGGTCGCGGGGGACGAAGCCGACACCTGCGGCGAGCGCGTCGGGCACGCTGCCGGGACGGGGAACGCGCCCGGCGACCTCGATCGTGCCGGAATCGGCTGCGCGCAACCCGACGACGGTCTCGGCCAGCTCGGTCCTGCCGCTGCCGGCCGCGCCCGCCAGGCCGACGATCTCGCCGGCCTGGATCTGGAGGTCGATCTCCTGGTAGGCGTCGCCGTACGACAGGCCGCGCACGCCGAGCACCAAACCGGCGCCGCCGGGCGCGGCCGCCCGGGAGGACGCCTCTGCCTGGCCGGCGGCCTCTCCCGCCATCGCCGCCACCAGCTCCGCGTTCGGCAGGTCGGCCACCGTGATGGTCAGGATGTGCCGGGCGTCGCGGAAGACCGTGACCGTGTCGCAGATCTCGTAGATCTCCTGCAGGTGGTGGCTGATGAACAGGAAGGTCACTCCCTGATCCTGCAGCGTGCGGATACGGGTGAACAGCCGGGCGATGGCGGCGGCGTCGAGCTGGGCGGTCGGCTCGTCCAGGATGATGAAGCGGGCGCCGAAGGACAGCGCACGGGCGATCTCTACGAACTGCCGCTGTTCGACGTCCAGCTCGCCGGCCGGCAGACGCACGTCGACGTCCACCGACCAGGTGGCGAGCAACTCGCCCGCCTTGCGCCGCAGGGCACCCCAGCGGACCAGCCCGAACCGGTTCAGGTCGTGGCGGTGCAGGTAGAGGTTCTCCGCCACGGTCAGCTCGGGGATGATCGTGGACTTCTGGTAGACGCAGGCCACCCGTTGCCGCCAGGCGTCACGGTCGGCGAGGCGCGGGGCAGGCTCGCCG
>NZ_JBFAMX010000067.1:0-31539 GCF_040659615.1 Nonomuraea sp. NPDC049784 | reverse complement strand
GCAGGGGTCACGCGGTGGCGTTCTCGCGGGCGCGCTCGTCGGCGTCGAGCTTCTGCAGCGCAGCCACGATGTCGCCGCGCCAGGCGACGACGGAGGCGGACAGCTTGTCGGCGATGCGCAGGGCCTCCAACAGGCCGTTCCGGTCGTTGAGCGCGGCGGGGTAGCGGCGGTTGCCGATGGACAGCGTCGTCTCGCCGTTGGACAGCCGCTGCTCGATGGTGGCGGGGGTCACGTCGTCGTACTCGACGGTGATCGTCTTCATGGGGACTCCTTGAGGGGGCTGAGCCCGGCGCCTGCGGGCGCGGACGCCGGGAGTGGATGGTCAGAGGTAGTCGGGCTTCAGCTCGGCGTAGGGGTTCTCGACGTCCTCGCCGTACCAGGCGTTGGCGAGCCGGAACGTGGCGACCCATGCGGCGTCGTGGACCGTCCGGGCCAGCGGGGTGCCCATCTGGGCGGCTTCGGAGAGCGTCTTGTGCACGTCGCGGATCCGCTCCAGCCGCTCCCGCGCTTCGTCGAGCTGCTGGCTGACGTGCTCGTGCTCCTCGCGGATCGTGGGCTCGAACGGCACGTACTCGGCGAGCAGCCGGAACGCCTTGCAGGTGAGGCAGTCGCGGGGGTGGTCGCACGCCCCGGCGTGCTGCGCGATCTGCGCGAGGACGGTAGCGCGCCGCTGCCGCTCGCGCTTGATGCGGGCGAGCCGGTCGGCGCGGATGGCCGCCCGCTGGTAGTGCGTCAGCTGCATCACCGACCACCGTCCGGGGTGATCTCGCTGTTGTTGAGCTTGTTGAGGAAGGCGGCGTAGTCGGCGTTGGACGCCTCCCCGACCGGCTTCTTCATCTCCTGCTCGAACTTTGTGGACAGCTGCTGGTTGGTGCCGCCGAGGTCGGACCACACGTTGACGATGCGCTGTCGCAGGTCGTTGCGGCGGGCGGCGGCCTGCTGCATCAAGAGCTTGGTGGCGTCGCCCACCTGGGTGGCGTTCAGGTCCTTCGTCGAGGTGACGGTGACGCCCAGGTGCTCAGTGATCCAGGCGAACCGGGCGTCGTCGTTGGCCTTGGTGGAGCCCTTCCCGGTGTGGATTGTGATCCCGGCCTCGCCGAACCACACGCCGAGCTCGCGCAGCGCATTGTTGCTGGGCTTCGGCTGTTCCTCGTCCTCGACGACCTCGCCGTCCACGATGTCCTCACCGTCGTCCGCCGCCGCGGTGTCCTGCTGGCGAGCGGACTCGAGGAGCGCTTCGGCCCGTTCGGACGCCTTGCGCGGTTCGTCAGCGATCGGGCCCGCCGCAGGCTGGCCCAGGTTGTCGGCGAAGTCCTTGAGCTGCTGCAGGTTCGCGGCCTTCATGGTCGTGCCGGTGCGGTCGCGGAACGCGGTGTGGAGCTGGCTCGTCGTGCCCGCCCACGCGGTCATGATGTGCTGCCTCAACCGGTCCGCTTCGGGGTCGCTCGGCGCTGGCGGCGGGTTCTCAGGCGGTTCCTCCTCACGCGTGGGCTCGTCCGCCGGGGCGGGCTGGCCCTGCGGTGCGCCCTTGTCCTGCTGCGGGGGGAAGGTGGCGACGCGGGCCTTGGCCGCGGCCACCACCGCGTCCATCCGATCGGCCCAGGCGGGGTCGAGCTTGGCGGTCTTCCAGATCGCCTCGACCGTTTCGCGGTTCGTGGCCGCCTCGATCATCGCGATGTAGTTGGTCGCGGACGCGGCCTCGATCGCCCGCTGCGCACCGCCGCCTCGGGACAGCTCAGCGCGGCGGGCGACCTCGCCCGACATCAGCTCGTCGAACCCGATGCCCTCGATCGTCAGGCCGGGCACCATGTACGTCGTCGGCTTGGGCTGCTTGGTCTTCGGGTCGATGATCGTGCCGTTGCGCTTGGCCAGGTACAGCCAGGCATCCACGTACGTGCCTGCGTGAGAGAGGAATTCGGCGGCGTTCGGAAGCTCCGCCGCGGCGTTCTCACCCTTGCTGTCGAGCCGCCACAGGCCGAGACTTGGCACCTCCTTGAGGAACACCCCGAGCCGCGTGGTGGGCTTGCACAGGCGGCTCTTGAGGTCGCGGTCAGCGCCGCACAGGCACGGGCCGACGAACGGGGCCTGCATCGCGACGCCTGTGCAGCGGCGGACGCACACCTTCGCCTCCCATGCCTCCATGTTCTGAGACAGCCCGTTGGGCGGAACGATGACGGGGATGCGGGTCGCTTCGGTGATGACCTCGAACTGGGGGCCCTCGGGTGACTTCCACGGCTTGGCGTGGCCGCCGTACAGCTCGGCGACGCCCAGAATCATCTCCTCGCTGGGCGATGTGAACCGGAACGTCTCGATCTTGCTGGGGTACTCGCGGCCGTTCTGACTGATCTTCTTCACGCCGAGGCGGATCCGGCCGTCCTGCCAGTGGCGGCGCTGCAGTACGGAGGGGTCGATGGGCATCAGGCGGCGTCCTTCCTGGTCGTGGTCTTCGTCGGGGGCTTGATCGGCTTGAAGCCGCGCAGCTCAAGGCCATGCACGTAGCGGGCCAGCGGCAGCAGCCCGCAGAACGCGTCAAACGCGTCACGATCAGCGGGCAGCGGGATGAAGCCGTACGTCGTCTCGCGGAGGTTGAGGATCGCCGTGCCGACGAACTCCGGGACGGGGAACTCGTGGCTGTCGTCGTGGCCCTCGGTCTCCCCGTACCTGCACGATGGCGGGCACACCAGGGCGACCTCCGAGTGCCGCAGCGCGGCGAGCTGCATCACGTAGTCGTCATAGATCGCACTCGCGGGCTTGGTCAGCGACGTCTTCATGTCGATGAGCCACAGCCCGGACGGGCTGGGGATCGGGTCGGGCGGGACCGCGCGCGGCTTGTACTTCGGGATGATCGGCGACGTCGGGCTGTCGAATCGGAGGTTGGCCCAGATGTCGCTCGTCCCGCCGTAGCCGAGGGTGCGGTTCAGCACGGTGCACTCGGCCGCCTTGATGTCGCGGCGGATGTCGATGCCGAAGTCGCTCAGGAACTCCCGGTAGGAGTTGACGAACGGTTCGGCTTCCTCGTCGGGGATGTACGGGGCGCCGAGGTTGATCGCTTCAGCGATGGCGTGGACGCGGGAGCCGAGGTCGGCCTTTTTGTCCCACTGGACCCGGTACTGACTCTTGGCCAGCTTGATGAACTCCTCCATGTCGTCGGGGTCGGCGGCCGCGCGGTTCGCGGCGGGGAGGTTGTCCATCAGCCATTTCGCGGTGTCCCTCGCGGCGGCGGGGGCCAGCGCCTCGATCATGTGCTGGTCGATGGCGTTGGTCACCGAGATGAGCGGCTTGAGGAACTTCGGGTCGATGTAGTACCGGCCGTGGTCGGTCGGGACGGCGTGGCTCGGGTCGTACTCGTCGCGCTCGTGCTCGCGGAAGGTGATGCTCACGCACCACCGCCGATGTGCCCGTCGTAGTCAGCCTGCCCGAACCACCCGAACCGGTACTCGTCCTCGAACATCGGGTCGAGCTTGGGGCCACCGCCGACGCTCGGCCGGCACCGGGCGGGGAACGCCCTGTAGGGGTGCTGCCGCTCGTCGGTGGAGGTGATGACGCCGATGTAGTCGGCGACCTCCTCGACGGTGGGGATGTCGCGGGTGATGTCGAAGCCCGGTGGAAGGGTCTTCACTGGTTGTCCTCTCCGTATTCGGCGGCCAGGAGCTTTCGGCCGGTCTCCTCGATGAGCTGGTAAGCGGCGTCGTAGTCGCCGAGGACGTCGGCGAGCAGACTGGTGAGCGCGGACTTGGCGTCCCAGGACCAGTGCTGTGCGGCTTTTGTGGCGATGAGCTGCACGAGGTCGTCGAGAGTCGGCGCTGTTGCGGTGTTGGCGTACATACAGATAGCGGTTCCGCTATCGACTACTGACGAACATGGCGTGGACCAGGATGACCTTGGTGCCGTCGCCGTTTGTGACGGTGCGGGTGGTGGCCCGGTAGGTTCCGTCCTCGACTCGGCGGAAGCCCTTGTAACCGTGCTTGACGGCGTTGAACATGCGGGCGGAGGCTCGCTTGCCTTCCGGCGTGTCGGGGTTTTCGGCGATGACTGCCCAGACGCCGGGCTTGTTCTGGAGTCCGGCGGCTATGGGCTCGTAGTCGTCGCTTGCGGGGGATCTAGGGGCTGGGTCTTCCCAGCGGAGGATGCCGGGCATGGCGCTCCGTTCGGTGGGGGCTGTGGTTTCAGATCAGGCGGTGCGTCTGCGCTGTGTTCCTATTTCGGTCACACATGTACGTACCGACATAACCGACACTATCGCCTCTTGACGCACTATGCAACGTCAAAGCGCGTCGAATGCGTCAGGACGTTGACCTCGAAAATGTCACGCTGAGTAATCGATTACTTTGAGATGTCGTAGGACACCTGACGCACTTGTTGGTACCGTGTGCGCCAACACATTTATGACACTTCAACTGCCACGAAAGGACCCGCGAGCGCCGTGGCCGACACCAGCCAGACCTCAGATGTGGTTCAGTTCATCTCCGAACGCCGAGAACATCCAGGCAAGCTACGGCGACGCATCTCCGTCCGCGCCGCCGCCAAGCGCGCCACAGAGTTGTCCGGCGAACTGTTCTCCGAGCCCGCCTGGCGACGCATCGAATCTGGCGATAAAGATCCAGATGACCGAGAGATTGTGTTCATGGCGGCCGCGGTCAACGACCTGGCGAACGACGTCGTCATCAGCCCAGATGACCTCGATGATCAAGGCCGGCCAGAGGCGGCCAACCTGTTCCGCGAGTGGATCCGTGAGCGGACCAAGGCCGATCCGGCGCTTGCGGCCATTGACTCCGACCTCACGCCCGAATCTTTGCAGCAGCAACTCCAGTCGATGCTCCGCGAGATACGCGGGCTGAAAGGCGTGTCCGCCGCAGAGCGGGAGCAGATGGAGAAGGTCTTGCTGTCTCACCTTGCGTCAACGCTCAAGGCGACCAGCGCCCAGCTGCGGATACTCCGACCCAGATAGGGCTCAGTTCATCCAGTGGCGCGACGCGTAGGCGCCGAGCTGGTACAGCGTGGTCACGCCGGCCTTGCGCTTCAACTTGTCGAGATGGCGATTGACCGTACGGGCGTGGACCTTGAGCGCACTGGCGATGCGCTCGACATGGGCGCCGTTCGCCAGCATTTCGACGATCATCATTTCGTCGGAGTCCAGTCGGTCGGCGTCGGCGAATCGGCCCGGGTCGGGCTGCAGCGGCAGCGCCCGCTCCCATTCGGTCTCGAAGACGCGGACAAGGAAGTCCACCAACGTGCCCGGATGCACGAGCATCATGTGGCTGACGTCGTGGTTCCGCGGGTAGCGGGGCGTCAGTGCCATGCGCCGGTCCCCGATGAGGAGCTTGTGCGGCAGCCTGTCAGCGAGACGGATCTCGCAGCCCCGCTCAAGGGAGTGCTGCATGCCGTCAATCGCCGACCGGCTCTCGAACACTTTCCACTCCAAGATGACGCGGCACTTCGCTGGGTGGTTTACACGATCCGGATGGTTTTCATGATCCGGGTCGGCGCTTGCGCCGGTCCGCTCTGGCTGAATGAGCGGCAGGAACGGGTGAGTGACGAGCTGCATGATCTCGTGCTCGGCCGTGGCGTTCAGCGTCTCGTACCAGTGCTGGACCAGCTCGCGGTTGGTGAGCACGGTGATGGCGTCGCCACCGGCGGGCTGGTGGACGTCGTCGTAGATGCGGTCCAGCTCCTCCACGTACGACTGGGCCCGCCGCAGCTCCGCCTCCTGCGCGGTGAGGACGCCATTCATGGCGATCGAGGGACGCCGCGCCATCAGGGGATCGCCATGCACGAGGCCCCGGACCGTCAGCTCGTACAGGTCATCGTGGACCTGGTCGCCGAACTGCTCCCCCAGCACGTCTATGCTGCTGGGCCCGGTTGCGAGCAGGTGCCGGTAGAGCCGTTCCTGTTCCAGGCTGAGGCCGGCGATCCGGTGTGGCACGGCTGTATCACTCCCCTGATGGCGTGGCTGTTGCGTCGTTTTAGCGCAGGACAGATCGAGTTTCCCCGTGCGCGTTATCGAACAAACGTACGTAACCCGCGTGTTTTTCGCCGAGGAGGAGCACTCGCCGCGCTACGCGGGCACGTTGCCACCACCGTATGAGCTGGATCGTGGCGGGGATGGGCACGGCTGCGGTCCAGAGCATCAGCAGCGCGAGCACGGCCGCGCCGAGGGCCTTATCGATATACAGGACGAGGAACGAGCAGGCGGCCGTCGCCCAGCCCGCAACCGACATGATGGTCAGGCTGTACAGCCACGTGCGGATGGCGCAGCTAATCATGATTCTCCGAGACTGACTGGGGTCCTTCGCTTCCTCCGGGCCGGCTGTCGCGGCTACATGCCGCCCATGTGGGCGGTCTGCTCCAGCCCGACCAGGGTGTCGAGGGCCGAAGACTCAGGCAGGCTCGGAGAGACAGGTACGGAGACGTCGTCCGGGACACCGGGGACGGTGCCGGTGCTGTCGGTCTCTGGGGACAGGGTCGGCTCGGCCGCCGTGGCGCTCGGCTCAGGAGTCGGAGCGATGTCGTCGGCGTGGGCGGCGGTGGGGGCCGCGATCAGCAGGGCCGCAGCGGTGACGGCAACGACGTACCTGGTCAGGCGCGCAAAGGCGCCAATGAGCATGGACATGCTAGGGACTCCCCCGGTTTGGAACGGTGCGAACAAAAGGAATGCGGACACCCAGATTGCCTTTTAGGCACCTACGGGCGTCATACGCGAGTGACCATAAAAGTATCTTTACAGAGGATTGTCTACCGTTCCCGGGCAGCATGTTGACGACATGGCGCTTTTCTGACACGTAGTTGCGTCAGCCTGTGAATGTTTGCGTGCGCACGGTTGTCAGAAGGTAACCCATACCGGGCGGGCACGCGCTTGTCGGACGGGGATGGTAGAAGAGAACGCTCCAACAACGAGATTCACCGAGAAGGGCAACATCATGAGACCAGCAGTGGTGTCACTCGGAGCGGCCTTCGTCGTCGGCACGCTGACGTTCGCCGCTTTCGTCGTCCATGTCGTCCTCACCGACGCGCCTGACCCCGTGGATATCAACATCATGGTGGGGGCCTGCCTGCTGGTGTGCGCGAGCGTGATCCTCGCCATCCGCGCGCGGCCGCGTATCGGCGACACCGCCAACCACGCTGATTTTTATGCGAAGGCCCTGGAACAGCAGGTCGGCGCTGATCGGTGACTCAAAAATGACACGCGATGCAGCGCCCGTCCGATCGCGACCGCACCGCGTGCCATTGCGGAATTCCCGGCAACCCTTTCACGCTGACTCGCTGGTCGGCCATTTGTCGCGACTTGAGACGAAAGTCCCAATTGCGGGCACGGTGTACACCCAGCCCTGCTCACGCAGCAGAGCGACGGCCGAACGGACCGTTTTCTTGGCCACGCCGTACTCCTCCATCAAGTCCACCTCGGACGGCAGCGCCTCATCCGGTTCGTAGCCGCCCTTCTTGATGCCCTCGAGGAGGGCGGCCGCGATCTGCTCGAACGGCCACGGCTTGCGGATCGTCGGGGCGTCCTCGGGTCCGACGTAGGAGCCTTTGGCGTGGATGGTGTAGATAAGGCCTTCGTCGCGCAGCTCGGCCAGCGCCTTGCGGACCGTCAGCCGTGACGCGACGTGGAGCTTGCAGAGTTCGGCTTCCGTGGGCAGCTCCTGGCCGGGCTGGAGCCGACCAGTGTCGATGTCTTCCTTGATGGCGTTGATGATCATCCGGTAGAGGGGCACCGGCGTGCGGGGGCCTTTCCTGGTCATGGTAGAAGCATACATCTTGGGAACCTCCGCATACGTTCAGGAGATTGAATAGCAAGTCCGGGGAGCGGTGATCCCCCAGAAAAGGGGTAAGCCCCGGCGCCAGCGACACCGGGGCTTCCGCGTGATTGCAGACACGCACCGGCAAGCCTACGACGTGCCGCCTCTCAACGTCGGCGGACTAGGGAGCAGTGCTTCCCCCCGACACATCCTATAGACCGCTATAGACCATTGAGAGATGAGTAATAATGATTGGGGCACTGATCACCTACGCTGGCCCTTCAACGCGACAAGACGACGGAAAACCCGTACCGTTGGAACCCCGCCACGCCACCACAGGAAGCCACAGCACCCATGCCACGCAACTCGAAACCAGCACAGCCCGCAGATGCGCAGCAGCCGGCAGCGGAACCGCAATCAGGCCGCGGAGGCTCACGACGCATCCGCTCGCCCAAGTGGACAGGCCTTCAGCCCACCATCGCTCACCTGTACACCGACATCGACGACCGCCTCACCCACGCCCTCAAAATCACCGGTGAAGGCCTACAGGAGACGTTCGAGGCGGCCATCAACACCTACTGCGATGCGCTGCAGCCGCCCATCCCGGCCGAGATGCCCACGGACGCCGAGGCCCTCAAGATGCCGCGTGACCCCAACCAGCCGCCGCCCGGTACACCGGCCGACCGGCCCACCGCGCCGCCGGCTGTCGTACGGCTCAAGCCCAACACCAGGGCGCGGCTCGTCGCCGCATGCCACCAGGAGCAGATGGGCGGCAAAGCCGTCATCAACGACGCTATAGAGGCGTATCTCGACGAGCTCGGCCTGGACGAGGTGGAGCTGGACGACGCGGAGTAGCTGCCCGGCGCGAGCCGAACCACGCCCTGGATGGTTAGACCGCGTCGCCCCACGGGTTCTCTGGATCGACTGGCGCGGCAGGCCGTCCCTCTCCCGCGATGATGTCGATGTATTCCATGCCCTTGTGGTTGGCCAGGAACAGCCTGAAATCGTGGCCGCCGGAGCAGGTCAGTTCCACCTGCACGTAGCCGCCACGTGTTCCGGTGGGGCTGTCGTACTCATCGCGGTCAGGGTGCATCGTGACGGACTGGTGGGGCCCCGTCTCCGCGCGGTCGATGTTCTCCTCCCCACACTTGGGGCAACGGACAAGCCACCGCAAGCCACCGCCTCGCGGTGTCTCTCCGTCCGGCTGCAGGACGCTGGCGTGGCCGCTGTCGGTGTTGAGCATCGATCTCTCCTTCGTTGTGGCGATGCGTGTTGCCGGATGGAGTGAGAGCCATCCCCCGGACGGTTCGCACCCCTCTAATCATCCGCGCCGGCGGCGCGGCCGCTTCTTCTCCGGCGTGGCGGGCAAGCTCATGCCGTACTGAGCGGCCTTACTCCTCCAGTGCTCAACGGCCTGCTCGGGTTTCGCGGCGGACCCACTCTCCTGCACGCACTCGCAGACCGTCTGCGGAACCGAGGATCGTCGAACTGCTTCTTGAAACGCTGCAACTCGTCCGCGCCCTCACCCTCATCTCACTATTCAGCGCCCGCGGCAACAGCTTGACTGAAGGTCGTGATTCTGTCTCGATTGCTGCCCGGACTGCGAGAGATCAGGACCCCGCTCGTCACGGGCTTCATCTGGTTGGTCCCATTCGCCGCCTTCTTAGCCTTTGGCACAGGCGCCTTCACGTCGGAAATCGTAAGCGGCATCAGCCCAGAGGAAGCGGACAAGTTGCCGCCGGGTACCGCAATGGCGACAGTCATCGGTGCATCTCTCTCGCGGATCTACACGTGGATATCGAATCCGATCATCGCTGCCGTTCTCTGCCTTGCCGCATATGTGGTGGGCTCGTTCTCCACGCTACTGTCCAATGGGCTGGTTGCTGGCGTTGACCGACTCATCGGCCTGGTTCGTAAGGAGCCACACGAGCACTTGGAGTTCGCGAACGTCGTTCGGCTTGTCGGGCGGGAGCCAGAACTCTATGAGCTCTACGATCGCCTACGCGCCGAGACGGAGTTCCGTGCCGGAATCAGCCTGCCCTTGGCAGCGATGACCGTGCTCGCCACCCGATTCTTTGGAGGCGTCGATGACTACGGGGCCCTCGTCGTGGGTCTATGGTGGGGATTTCTCATCCTGGCAGCTCTCGTCCTACAGTCAGTGCAACGGCATAGACGGCTGCGGTTGATCATGGTCGAGGCGATCGCGCGATTCGACAGCGACAGTGAGCCACGCCGCCAGCCCACCCAGGCAGATGACCCAACCTCCGACCCTGGGGACACCGGTGATGCTTGAATCAAGGCAAACGCGAGGCACGTTCCCGCCTGCTGTGACTTTTATCAGGCACCGTCACCGCTCGCCGTCGTCAGGCGTCATGATGGGTGGCCGCAGGAATCGACGCGCAGGCCCTTTCAGCCGGGCTGCGGCACCTGGGCGTACAGCTCCTCGATGGCGGCGTCCATGTCGGATCGCTTCATGTGGCGTCCTTTGCGCAAAGAAGCGTCGGCGACCCGCGCCCCCGCAGCGGACCGCCGACGAGCTGGTGTTACTTGTTGACGGCGTCCTTGGCTTCCTTGGCCGGCCGGAACCGGATGGTCCACTTGCCGGGGACGTCGATCGGCTCGTTGGTGTTCGGGTCGCGGGCCTCGCGGGCCTTGCGGTAGACGCGCTCGAAGACGCCGAGCCCGCCGATGCGGACCTCCTGGCCGGTGGCGACGGTGGCCCTGATGATGTCGATGAACGCCTCGACGCTCCGCGCTGCCGCCGCACGGGACGGTGCATCGGTCCGCTGGCGGAACTCCTCGACGACATCTGCCTTATTCATGCTGCACTCCCCCGAATGACGGATCCGTTTACACGGACCCATAGAACACACGTCAGACGCATATGACACACCAGACGCGTCGTTCCCGCAACATTGGAGCCATATCGCCTCCCACAGGGTGCACGGGACCCCCTCGCCGCCGGTCGCCTCCGTGCAGGCGGGACCCTGCCGCGCGCATGCCGGCTCCACTCCCGCCTGCACGGACAGCCCTACAGGACGAGTACCGACCCTGCTGCGAATAGAGCCGCACATGCGGATGTGATTGCAGGTGATCGTCGCTGGATGGCGCCGTGAGCGCGACTGAGAGAGTGTTTGAGAAGATCATCATGGGTGGCAGGGCGACTGATGTGATCATTCCCGAAGCACGTCTTACAGTTGAGACGTGCAAGTGGCGCTCACGTATCTAGATCAGACGTTCATCAACTTTCGTGAGTTCCTCCTCAAGGATCATGCACGTCGCTGGGTCGACATCAAGCGCTTCGGTATGTCTCACGCAGATGTCGGCGATACCCACCTACTGACGGAGCTGATTGGCCATGAGCAGTTCCGGGACGACTATGCCGGAGGGGGAGTGGAGGCCGACGGGCTCCGCCATGGCCCCTACTGGCTGCGGAGCGTGAGCGCCACCGCATACGTGCACGTGGACGAGATGAACGCGAACGCCATTTTGCGCGACTGGGCGGCACAGTTCGGTCCTCTTCCTGCGGCTCTGTCCGCCCGGCTGGAGCGCGAGGTTCATCCGCTGGTGGCAGGAGCCACGGAGAGATACCAGCTCGCGGATCTCGGTCATGAGGCCTTTCACGGCTGGGGCGGGGTTCATATCGACTTTCACGAGCTGGTCGTCATCGACCGCCCCGCCAAGATCTTGTCGCTTCTGGTCGCCGCTGACGACTGAGCGCGTGTTGAGGACGGACTTAGGTCGGCTGGTCAAGGACGTACCGCTGCTGGCGTGTAGCGGGGTTTCCGCGGGTGAGGCGGCGGGCCATGCCGGAGATGGCGGCCCAGCGGATGATCGCCTCGGATACGGCGGGGTCGCGTTCGTAGTCGCGGGCCAGGCGTCGGCAGGCTGTCAACCAGGCCAGGGTTCTCTCTACCACCCAACGTCGGGAGATGACGCTGAACCCTTGCTGGTCGGCGGGCTTACGGACGATCTCCACGGTGGTGCGCAGGGTGTCGCGGGCCCAGTCCACCAGCCGTCCGGCGAAGCCCTGGTCGGCGAAGACGTGCCGGATCGGGGTGGTCAGGTACGCGGACAGCAGGGCGGTCTTGGCGCCGTCACGGTCCTGCCAGCTGGCGGCCATCACCGTGACCGTGACGAGCAGGCCGGTGGTGTCGGTGATGATGAACCGCTTGCGGCCGTTGACCTTCTTGCCCGCGTCGTAGCCGCGGCTGTCACGGCCGACGGTATCGGCGCCCTTGACACTTTGGGAGTCGATGATGCCCGCCGACGGCTCGTCGTCGCGGCCGGCCTGGCGGCGGGCCTTGATGCGTAGCTCAGCGAGCAGTGCTTCGGTGACGCCAGCGGCTTCCCACTGCTGGAAGTACCAGTACACGGTTTGCCAGGGCGGCAGATCGGTAGGCAGGTAGCGCCATGGGCAGCCGGAGCGCACCACGTACAAGATGGCGTTGACGATCTCCCGGCGCGGATGCTTCTCGGGGCGTCCGCCGGTGTTCGGCTCGGGCAGTAAGGGTTCGATCAGCACCCACTGCTCATCTGTCAGGTCCGAGGGGTAACGATCAGGGGGCATCCGGCCACCCTGACGCCATCGGCACCCGTCAGCACGCCGCCACGCCGAACATGAATGATCTTCTCAAACACGCTCTGAGAAGTTTTTCAAGATTCTTTGATAGCCTCTTTGACGGCAATCGTCCCCGCATGTCCATTTTAAAAATCGGACATCAGCGGGAATCCGCGCGGATCCGCGCGGATCTGCCGTGGTCTCGAACCGTTTGCGCGGCCCGGTATGACCTCCTTAAGCTCGCAACTGCGCGCGCTATCCACAGAATCCGATTCGGCGGGATGCTGCACCCTTCGAGGTCGCATCATGCGCTGAACATTGAATCGCAGCGAAGGCCACTCATAGGCTGCCCGCTCGCAATTACACGGAGGTCAAAATGGGTGGTAGCGCGCTCTACGCAGTGCTGGCAATCACCATCGGCGTCATCGCTGGCCTACTGTCAGGGATAGTCCTCAGAGCCTTGGGCGCCGATATGGTGCAGGCCGTCACCAGCGGTGGAGGAGCTTTCGTCGCCATCACAGGGCTAGCGATCGGCATCTTCCACTACTCCAGCAAGAAGCCTTGATCCTGCGCCCCCTTGATCAGGCGATGATCATCTTGGCGCCATCGCATAGGTGGGGGCGCAGCCTTTCGCTATATCCGTTCAGCATGGAGGTTCTCCTACTCTGCGCAGAAAGCCCCGGATGTCCAGTGGGGCCTTTGCCGGGTTGCTGAAGTTTATTGCTTTTCTCGTGTATGGGCACGGAGCATTGTCCCTGCATACAGGAGCGATTCATCGTTTGACCTGGCCAAACACAGCCGAAATTATGTCCTCCGCGCGCTGTCCACAGAATCCCGCTCGGTCCCCAGTCGAGATCTGGATTCACGAGATTCTCAAAACGATGAAACCCCGTCATGGACGGAGGTACAGTGTTGGGCGTATCCGGTACAGAGCGACCCGGACGACAGGGAGAAGTATGTCGTCGGGTCGGTCTAGTACCGGTCCGCTCGACGTACCTCCCTGTCGTCCATGGCCAGTCGGACGAGAGGCAGGAAGAGGATGAGCGGGCTTTGGAAGAATGTGGCCTTGGTGCTGCTCGTGGCGATCAACATCGCCCTTGTGGTGGGGGCCTTCAAGCTGGTGAGCAGCAAGGCCGAGCTGGAGGCAGCGCTTGCGTGGGCGGGGCCTACGTTCGGCACTCTGGCCGTGCTCGGTGTGGCCATCATCGCGCTGCTCCAGAGGCACCACCCCTAGGCGAGGGTTCCCCTGAAGTGTCCGAGGGGGGTGTCATGCTCGCTCTTCCGCCGCCGGGCCTCCTGCGACGACTCGGCCACCTCGTGCAGCCCGCACAGGCACTTGAGCCACCAGAAGTGCCGGTCGATCTCGCGGATGAACGCCCCGTTGGACGAGTAGTTCTTGTGCCGCTTGGTCGTCTTCGTGATGGTCACCCGGTGGACCGGCTGCACACCCTCGCGCCGGTGCGGAATCCAGTCGGGCCGCAGCCTGGCTAGCGTCTTGTACACCTCGCACCACTCCATGCGGAGCTGGGCGAGCCGCGCGTCATCGAGGAGCGCGATGTACTCCCAGCCGAGGTAGTCGTCCTGCCACTTCCGGTATTCCTCCAGCAGCGGCCGCGGCGGCTCGAGGACGTCGGTCCCGGCCAGTTCGACCAGGTCACCGTTCAGGTTGATCGAGGTAGCCGAAGAACGCGGGCTTGTCGCGATAGATCACTTTCTCCACGCGGCCGATGAGGCCGTACGCGCGGCGTACCTGCACGCGGTCACCCGGCTGGTGCGTCTTCGGCCTTGGGGTCCGGGCCGACTTGCGGCTAAGCACCGGCGACCTCCTCGATGAGCGCGCGGGCCCGCTTATACGTCTCGTCGATGGAGATGCCGTAGTTCTGCGCCAGGATGAGGACCACCAGGTCAAGGACTCACGGATAGTTGGCACGCGAGCGATCTTGGACCGCGTATTCGCACTAAGCAGATACCCTCCTCGCTTCCTGCGCGTTCGTCACGGCCGGGGTCAGAACCAGCTGCTCTTAATCCCTTGTCGATCTTTTTCGAGTCTACGCAGCCGCTCCCGTGCTTCCCCGAGCCGCATGTCTATCTCCATCAGGTGCCTCGTTCGCATAGCAACTTCCGCATCCGCACGATCAGCATGCATTCTGGCGGACTCGACTGCCGCTTGCGCAGCACGGAACGCCTCCTCTAGGTGCTCCAACTCGGTCCGCACAGCAGCTTGCTGAGCACGGGCGGCCTCTAGAGTCTGAACAGCGTCATCCCTTAGGGCCTCCAAGGTGCCGATATCCGCCTGGGCGAGAACGGCAAGATCTGGGAGCAGGTCTTGCAAGTCCACAACAAGGACCCGGGCCAACACCAAGGCTTCGTGCAGTCGGACCGGCCGCGCGCCGGCCTCTATTCGGGCGATAGCACTCTGGTGCAGAGTTACGCCCAGCTCGGCCACCTTGTCCGCAAGGTCTTGCTGGGTCCAGTTCCGCCGCTGCCTCCGATCACGGAGAGCAGCGCCGAACGCCTTCTCCATCTCAAGACCATCAGCTTCCACCATGCTGCCTCCTAGGTTCGACAAGGCATTATGCGCTTACGCATGAGAAGGACGCAAGACGAGCATGCCGAAACAGCTTGCGGGCCAACAAGCGCCTCAGTAGGGTGCGGATCGGAACAGCCGACAGACGCTCCGCGCCTCGGCTTCAACGCAGTCGTTGAGGGCTCGGCAGAGAACAATGAGGGAGTTGCCCCCTCCCTCCGCTCTGCCGAGCCGGATTCCACCAGAGAGGTCCAGCAACGAAACCAACTAGGAGAATCAAGTGCAGCGTATCCATTTACCAGCGCATCGCGAGACGGGAATCGATGGCCAGGTGAGGACTGCCTGACAGTGCGACTCTTCAGCCGTCCGAAACCCGTAGAGAAAACTGCCTCTGATCAGCCTCCTCGGCTTCAGCAGCGTTGGGTGATCATCTTGAGCGTCGCGACAACCGCAGGCGTTCTACTATCGATCAGCGCAAGTATCGCAGTAGGCGCTCCTGCAGGCCTGGCCATAATCGGCCTTCTGCACACCGTCATGGACTAACAGACACGGTCTCAGCTGCGGGGTCGCAACAGGCGGCGATGAAGACGCCCCCATGCCCTCCTCCTGGACACGGTTCCCGGAGGAGGGAGTGACGATGGCGCCGAGCCGGCCACCGTGGATGTGCTCGCGAATCCGGTCAGTGCTGGGCGGCGCCGGGTACAGCGGCGCGTACATCAGCAGGAAGCCGCTGCGGTGTCGCACAGGGTCGGCTGCCGGACCTTCCTGCAACGACGGACCAGACCGGTGTCATACCGGCGGCGTAGCTCCGCGAGCGTCAGCGGGTACTTCACCGCCAACCACTTCCGGAGGAGGATGCTGACGTGGATCGCTTGAGTTCTTGGGATCAATCGCGTACCTGGCGCGTCCCACTGATCACCTTCATTGGAGATCACGAGAGTGTTGATGACTCGATACGGCGTATCGAAGACGCTTTGGAGGAGGATAGCGACAAGATTTTCCTCGATGTGCTTGTGACGGCTAAAGAGCTCGTGTTCGATGTGGAGGCCGATGGGGTAATTACGCTCACGCCAGTGAGCTGGCTGCTGGACTTCAACACCCGACAGCAAGTACTAATGGCGGTCTATACTCAAGAATGCGACGAGAATTGGGCTAAGGCCAGAATCATGAGTGCCATGCTTTTCGATGTCCCCGTCATTCCCAACAGGCCAGAAGTCTCTGATCTATTAGAAGTTTTAGTCGGGGAGGTGTTGGAGACCGGCTTCACTGTTTCCGACAACGATGGATCTTCTATGCGTTTAACGCCTCGTTCACCAGCTCGCTTCGATATGGGGAATGACCAGCCCCGCATACGAGCGCTTGTGCAACCTGCCGAGGTCGCACACCTCGTGAACGCATTAGATCGGGAGCGTCGTCAGAACGAGCGCGCGAAAAGCGTCTTAGCCTCGCTGGATCAAGCAATCCTTGACTTGCAGCGCCTCCTGACGGCGTCCAGGCGCAACGAGCATGACCTGCAGCGCTGCTTAAGTCGATACCCGATCTTCTTTGGCCCGAGCTATCGCCGAATAATTCCCAAACATCGGCTCGGCTCTGAGTATGAGCTTGACTATGCGCTTGAACTACTCGACGGCTCCATAGACGTCGTCGAAATAGAGGCTAGCACTCACCGCTTGTATGGCCTCAAAGGGGATCCAACTTCTGCCCTAGTACACGCGGAGCAGCAAGTGCTCGACTGGCTCGCCTGGCTTGACGAGCACTCACCATACGCTCGCGCCAATCTGCCAGGCGTTCGACGAGCAACTGGCATTGTAGTAATTGGTCGACGGACCACGCTTTCGGAGCGTGATATTCAGCGGCTTGCATGGCGAAATGAAACGTTCGGCGGACGCCTGGTCGTCTTAACGTTTGACGATCTGCTGGAACGCGCCCAGACTCTACGCCGATTTCTTCGGGAAGAAGTCAACGTGGAGTAGCGACTGAGTCGTTATGGAGTGGATCCCCGCCGCACGAACGGCGTGGCGGGGACCAATTGCTTAGCCGCTATTAGCGGCTCAGGCTGCGAGGCCGTAGTCGAACCGATCCAGTTCGATGCCGAGAATCGCCTCGATGATGGCGCACGTCAGGATCTCCGCCATGGGCGGCGGGACGGCGTTGCCGATGAGCTTGACCTTGTCGCGCGCCGTGTCGGCGACGAACTCGTAGTTGTCGGGGAACGACTGCGCCCGCCGGAGTTCGGGAATCCGGAGCATCCGGAACAGGATGGACGACACGTCGATCTGGCCATCCGAGGTGAGGAGCGCCCACCGGTCGCGGGTCGGCAGCGTCCCGACCGGCTCGTGTACGCCCTGTGTGCGGCCGTTGCCGTAATACGCCATGAGCAGCGTCTCGGGCATGGGCAGGCCGGGCGGGGCGGTGACCAGCGACTGGTGCCCGGTCGTGGTGACCGTGCGCATGTGCTCGCTGGTCGGCGTGACGTGCTCGCGCCCGGCCCCCTTGCTGCCGTTGTTGCGCATCAGGAGCGAGGGAGGCGGCGTCCAGCCGGGATGGACGCCGAGCCCGTGATGGTAGCCGCCGGCCGTGACCGCGTGCGCGGGGTCCTCGAACGCGGGCCTCGACTTGAGCTCGTCACCACCGCCACGGAACGGGAACACCAGCGGCAGCATTCCGTCCCGGGACTCCGGGTCGGTGGCCAGCCCGTGGTTGGAGCCGTCCGAGACGAGCGTCGCCAGCGGGTCCGTGGTCGGGTCGGTGTTGCGCGGCCGACCTGACCGCATCAGCGACAGGAACGCCGGGAACGCCCCGGGCGGGGCGTCGGGGTCGATCGCGATGCCGTCTTCCAGCCGGGTCGTGCTGGTCCGCTTCGGCAGGCTGGTCGGCCGGGCCTTCTTGCCGTCGCGGCCTTCGCACGGCACGACGAGCGCGTTCGCTTCGCGCGTGGTGAGCGCGGGGATCGGCTCGTCGATCCCCCGGGGCCCGTCGTTCCAGGTGCCGCCCGCGGGCGTGATGAAGGGCTTGATCCAGTGCTCCTCGACCCCGGCGCGGATGCGAGAGATGGTCTTCGGCGCCAGGCCCTCGGGCTTCTTCTTCGTCTTCTTCCTGCTGCCGATCGGGGTGCCGAGGTCGGTCCAGTCGATCGTGTACGCGGCCGGGAGGACGGGCGGTTCGATGATCTGCCCCTGGCACGCCACTTCGGGGCACACCCACACGTACTGGCCGTTCTTGATGCCGTAGACGCCCATGTCCACGCCGCGCTTCTTCCACGCCCGGACGGCCTGCACCCATTCGCCGTGGCGGGGGCAGTAGGCGTACGGGTCGAACCACTTGCGGTAGTCCGGCGTGCGGCCCACGGACTCGTGGATGCCGGACACGAGCAGCCTGTCGCGTGACTGCGGCGTGGGCAGCGTGGTGCGTCCCTGCACGTGGGCGGCGTTGACGGCGTGGATTTGGATGATGTAGCCGAGCTTCCGCAGTTCTCGGATCCACCGGTCCCAGTGCGCCCAGAGGCGGGCTTGGACGACGTTCTCGACGCCGAAGCCGAGCACCGGCTTGCCGTGTTTCTCCTGGCAGTGGCGCAGGTAAGTGACGACCTCCTCCATCAGCGCCCTGGACCGGATGCGGGTCTTCTGGTGCTCGGTCAGGTTGTCCAGGTCGTCGGCCCACAGGGCCATCTGGTTTTCCTTGTCGAAGTACCGCGTCTCCCCTGATGCCGTGCTGAAGGCGGGGCAAGCCGGCGAAGCCCAGAAAAAGCTTGCGTACGGGAACTTCTCGATCGCGTCGGCCGCCTGGACGTCGCCGAGCCAGAAGTCCACGTCGGGGTGGTTCGCAACGTACGTCCACTTCGCGGTTTTGGCGTGGTTGGAGGCGAACTTGAGCTTCGTGCCGGGGACGGCGGCGATCCCGGTTCCGGAGCCGCCACCGCCCGCGAACATCTCGGTGACGTCGATGTCGTCGGGGAACAACCGGTTCAGCACCCGGACTCCCTGCGGGACGACTCCTCGGCGGCGGCCCGCGCGGCGCGGTCCTGCCTGACCGCCTTGGCCAGCTCGCCCTCCTCGTGGAACGGGATCCGGATCATGTCATCGACCTCCCGGTGGAAGAGGAGGTGGCCGGAGGCCGTGACAACCACCGCGTAGCGGCCGGGGGACGTCCAGAACGCGGACACGGCACGCACGTGTCGATACGCGCGGATGAGCGCCTTCACGGAGTGATTTTGGGCAGGGGGTACTGCAGAGTGGCGATTCATCTGTGGTGTTGCCTTTCGCGAATAGCGAGGGGTTAGAACGAGAGCGAGAGCTGGGCGGGCCCGTTGAGCCCGGCCAGCCATGCCTTCTCGAAGGAGCGATAGGTCTTGTCGTTCGCCAGCGCGGGCGCGGCGGTCAGGATGTGCTCGACGCACGGGTAGTAGAGCTTCCGGGTGCGCAGCCACACCCGGTGCTGACGGCCGTCCGTCTCGACCTCGCGGCCAAAGGGCCTAAGACGGGCGCCGGCTTGCCCAGCCCTTCCCAAGCCCACGTGATCCTGTCGGCCTCGCTGGCTTATGCCTTATCGAAGGCATCGCCGATCTGTCCGATCGGGGACACTGACAGCCCGTCGTCGCAGGTCCTTTGTCGCTGCCTCGCAGACTGACCTCACGCCATCGGGGCGCGGAGATCTATTCTGAAGACGTCGCGGCGTTGGAGGGCCACAATGGCTGGGTGATTGTCCTTCTCGATGCCAATGTCCTCATAGCGGATCCGTTCTGTTCTGGAATCGCTTGGAAGGTCCTAGCCTTAGGCGCACCTCGCTGGAAAGTGAAGGTGAAGGCGCCCAAGGCTGCGCTGCTGGAGGCTGTTGCCAGCTACCAGAGGGAGATCGGTTATGCGCTGGAGGGCTTGGACAAATGGCAGGCCAAATACGGTCGGCTCCAGCTGAAAGAGCACCATGCCTCAGCGGCTATCGGATGCAAGCAGGCCAGTGAGGAGTACGCATCGCGCCTGAGTGCGATCCTAAGCAACCTCCAAGTCGAGGTCGTGGACATCCCCGAGGTCCCGCTGACGGATCTAGTCAATCGCGCAACACGTCGGCAACGTCCCTGCGACCAGAAGGGAGACGGCTTCCGCGACACCCTCAACTGGCTGACCGTCATGAAGATGGCAGCGGACAACCCAGGCGAAAAGATCGCCTGGGTGTCGAACGACACTGGCGACTTCGCCGATGAGTCCGGGCAGACTCTGCATCCCGCACTCGTCGAGGAACTCACCGCAGCCGGGCTAGCCAACCAGGTCATCTTCGTCCACCAGTTCAAGGAGCTGGCACTGACACTCGCAAAGACCTCAGAGGAGCGCCTGGCCGAAGTCCGCAAGCAACTCCAAGACGAAACGCTGCGTGATTTCATCCGCGATGTTCTGCAAACGCAGGTGGGCAAGGTGGTCGAGCGGCACCGGCTCGGACTAGCCGTTGGCCACAAGTCCGCCCGGATCAGTGCGATCTCTCGTGCTCCCGACAGCGCGATCAGTATCGAGGTGAAAGGCGAGATGGACGGAGGTGCGATCATCGAGTTTGTGGCACACACGAACATGAAGCTGCGAGCCATTGTCCCTCAGTCCGCCGTCAGACCCGACGATGTGGTGATGTCAACGATGAAGGGCGACGCCATGGTCCGTAAGGCTCGGAGCGTTGAAGTGACTGGGCTGATCACTGTTGACGCCTACCAGCGGCCGACAACCGCTGAGATCACCAGGGTCACCACTAGCTATCCCGTTGAAGAACGTCTCCGGGGCGTGCTCAAGTCGGATACCCGTGTGGTCGAACTATTCAACATCGAAGCGCCCCCAGTCTCGCAGTCGGAGGAAGAAGCCCTTCCGCAACTAGTAGGCAGCCTGGAAGGCTCAGCGGCGGTGGATCTGTCTGACCAGATCGTAGCCTCCATGCCCGAGGCACAGTTGAGAGCCCTCGTAGCAGCCACCCTGAGGGCAATGATCGACCCGAACGTGTCACCTCCAGACGGATGGGAGCTCGTCATGGGATCAACCCAGAGAGGCTGACCACCGGAGCGCTCGATTTTCAAGATGGTGCCAGTAACCGCCTTGGCCCCCTCAATGCCCTTGAGCTTCGGGCAGCCAGGGACGTGGAAGTCCTTGCCGTGCGGGCCGGAGCCGAGCACGTACGTGTGCTCCCCGTCCGGGTCTCGGTAGATGGCGTGGTTAAGCAGTGTGACCGGTCGGCGGATCGGGTTCACACCGTCACCTCTTCCTCGGCGCGGACGTGTGTGGTGAGCGGGCCGCCCGTGGTGCCGCCGTCGTAGCGGACGATGAGCCGGACCTTCGTCTCGTCGTCGGGGATGATGTCCAGTACCGTCCCGGCCTGGTCGCCGACGATGACCCGCTGGTCGATGCGGAACGCCCCCATCTGCTCCCGGTTGCCCCGCAGGTAGCGGGTCAACTGCTCGCTTCCGATGAGCCCGGACGGGTTCGACCGGCCGGGGTATTGGATGGCGGCCGCCAGCGCCGTGCTCCCCTGGAACGTCACGACGATCTTCCAGTCGTCGCGGGCCAGGGTCAGCTCGGTCGTGCCGTCGGCGGCCGGGCTGCTCGTGATGTCCCAGCCGCACAGGTGCGCCTTCGTGGTGATCACGCTTACGAGATAGCTGGTGTTCGGGTTGACGTTGGGCCGGACTCGTCTGGTCATCGTGTTCCTCTCGGGATGGAGTCGGACACGGCGCGTGCCATGTCGTAGATGTGGTCGGGCAGGTCAGAGGGGGCGCCGCAGTGGCACAGGCCGGTGATGACGACGCCGCCGCGCAGGTCGAGCCACCACCGGTCGGCGGTGGGCGGGAAGTACTGGTCGAGCAGCAGCCCAGCAATGTGGTTACGCAGCCGCATGCCGGGGTGGGCCAGCCCGGCCCACCAGGAGGCGCAGGTGCGGGTATTCCTCGACCTCGCAGATCTCGGTGGCGGTGTCGCCGTCGCCGAGGGTGAGCGCGCCGGACAGGTACGGGTGGTCGAGGCGGTCGCCTTCGTCGGACAGCAGCAGCGCCACCCGGTCGCCCGGGTTGAGGTCGGTGGTGAGCAGCAACCCCGTCACGGTGGACGTCACTTGGCGTCCCCTTCGCCCCGGTCGCGGAGGTCGTCGTTGCCGTGGAGCAGGTCGATGACGGCGACCGTCGTGTTGTCGCGGCCGCGGCCGCGCTTGGCCAGGTCGAGCAGCGACGTCGCGACGTACTCGCCGTATAGGTCGGGAGCGGCGAGACGCGCCAGGTCGTCCAGCATGGCGTTCATGTGGTCAAGCCGTCCGGTGAGCGGCAAGTGCGCGGTCAGGCCGTCTGACGCGAGGATGATGCGGGCGTAGTCGTCGGTGTACGTGAAGGGCAGGCGGTGCGGCCAGCAGTTCGCGCCTTCGTGCTTCTCCTCGACGTTGCACGGCGTCATGCAGGGGTGGCAGGACGGCGTGGTCAGGGGGACGACCTTGCCGTCCAGGCGCACCGCCCATGCGGGTGAGTCACCGACCCAGGCGAGGTCCAGCCCGCCGCTGGTGATCGCGGCGACGACCGCCGTGGTGATGCCTTCCTGGCTGGGCGGGGCTTCCTCGTTGCGCCGCTGCAGGTAGGTGCGTGCAGCGTGCAGGCCCTCGACGGGGCTGCTGGTCGAGCCGGTGACGGCCGCGCTGATCTGCGCGCTGCTGTGCGCGGCCTCGGCGGCGTCGGGGTCGTCGCCCGCGCCGTCGCACACGGCCACGGCCAGCGCCCACGAGCCGTTGAGCACGGCGACGTAGTCGGCTTGGGTGTTGCGGCCGTTCTGGATGCTGTCGTAGTGGACGCGGGCGATGCCGGGCAGGTTCAGGGTGTTCATGGGGTTGGCTCCTTAGCCTTGGTCGGAGGGGGTGTCACCGGTGGCTCATGGTGTTGTCCTCGGAACGCGCGACGGCCCCGCGACGGTGGGTCGCGGGGCTGGTGCCGTTGCTGATTGCGGTGCCGCTATCGGCTTGCTGGTCTGTTCGTTTCCGAGGTACTGCTAGCAGCAGATTAGCACGTACAGCAGACCGGTATAGACATCTGAGCTACCAGTGAGATCACAAATGATCACAATTCGGTAACGACGACCTTGGCCGGCGCGCCCGGCTCATCCGCGTACACGGCAGGCTCCCGACAATCGACGATCACGCCAGGACACCCGACACCCGCACACCACCACAGACCATTCCACTCGGGATGGTCCGGCCCGACGAGCGCACCGCCAGGCAGACACTCGTGGAACCCCGCATACGACGAGATGTTGCCGCACAAGCAGGTGATGTCCTCGTACTCATCCACCGTGACGACACCCGGCCGCGGCCCATCCGTGGTCCGGACCCGGACAGGCTTGACGATGCGCAGCGCCTGATCGCCGCGGTGGTAGGACGGGTGGGCGATGATGCCCTCGTACGTCAGCCGGCGGGCCTCCCTGCACTGCGCCGAGTCGCAGGTCGCAGTTCGGTACGCCCCGTCGCAGTCGTACTCGACCGCGCGCGGCCGGGCACGACACCAATAGCAGGCGGGCATCTCCTCGACCTGGAGCGGCAACAGGGAGACGACGAGCTGCAGGCCCGCGATCCTGGCCGTGCGCCTGGCGTTGACCACCCGGTGGACGTTGTCGGTGGTGACGGGCTCAAACCAGTCATGGCCTGGGAGCTCCATGCGGTAGCGGCGGGTGGCGGTGGCGACGTACTTCACGATTCCTCCTACATTCCGGGGCGGCCTGGGCAGGCCGGTGGTGTGCGTTACTCTGGGATGCACTGGGTCTCCCGTTGTGGCGACGAGGAGTCCGGGGCTTTCTGTGGTGTTGGGATGGCCGGGCCTGTGGCGGGCCCGGCCATCAGCTTTTTCAGCGGTGGCTGAGCATGACGCGCAGGGTCATCGGGTTGACCGGCTCGACCCACACGCCCGAAGGCAGCTGGACCGGCGCGTACTCGATCGCCCCGCCGTACTCGGACATCCCGCCGGGGCCGGCCAGGATCGCCCAGTCGGGCACGGGGCACTCCTCCCAGACGATGACGCGGCCGCTGCCGCAGTCCCAGTCGGCGTCCATGACCTTCGGGGCGTAGCCGGGAGTCGCGCCGAAGCGCTCGCCGATCGCGTCGGCGACCTGCTGGGCGATCTCGTCGGTGATGTCGGCAACGGTGGCGTACATGCTGGTCTCCCTACTGATTCCGGTTGCGCTATCGATAACCATGCGGATGGCCGTGGTCCGCAGCGGGTGCTCCCCGATCGGGGGTCCGCTCATCGCCGCGGCGATGTACCGCTCGCGAGCCGCGCTCCACCAGACGCGGCCGATCGGCTGGCCGTCGCGGTGGACGATGACGCTCAGGCCCTTGGCCTTGAGCTCGATCCTGCCCATCAGCGCTTCTCTCCTGGGGAGACGTACGTCTCGGACCACTCCGCCACCCGGCGGTAGAAAACCGGACGGTCCTCCCCGGTGAGCTTGTCCAACGTGTCGTCATCCTCGCTGTAGGGCGAGGTGCCGTCCTCCCGCTCACGCTCCACCGACAGGACGTAGTACTCCCATTCGGCGTGGTCGGAGACGTTCGCCCGGTGCACGTCGTGCCGGTCGGCGTCGTAGCCCTCCAGGACTGCCACTGCCCAAGCGATCGCCTCCAGCACGTCGGCGGGGGTGCCGCCGGCCTGGTGGCAGTACTCGGCGGTTTCGGTGACGCTGGTCGGGATCTGGTCGGGCGCCAGGCGCATGGCGCGCTCCTTTCGGTTACGGTTCTGCTATCCGATGGAAAGGCGGCCCCGCGGTGGTCGCGGGGCCGATGACGGTTCCGCTATCAGCCCGCGCGGGTGGCGTACATGGCGTCCCACATCGAGCTGCCGCTGATCATCGCCTCGTGGATCGCCTCGTCGGCCATCGCGCGGCCCCACTCTTGCGTCTCCAGGACCTTGATCAGGGCTTCGCGCACGTCGCCGTAGGCGCCGCCGCCCTGGATCGACAGCCGGTTGTTGTTGGCCTGGTCGAGCAGGCGCAGCGTCCCCAGCAGATGCTCAGCGATGGCCCGGGTGCTGGTGTCCAGCGTCGGCGCGCTCACAGCTGGCCGTCCATGTACGCGACGGCCTCGGCGATGCCCTTACCGGTGGTGAGAGCGTGGTCGATGGCCTCCGCCGCCAGAACGATGCTCAGCGACTGGTCGCGCAGCAGCAGGTACAGGCACGTCCAGACCGAGTTGTACGCCGGGGCGTAGGTGCTGCCGTGCTCGACCTTGAGCGCGGCCGCCTTGCGGAGGCCGTCGAGCATGTGGTCCATGAGCGCGATCGGCAGCGCAGGCTCCTCGCGCCGCACAGTCTCGTCGTCCTCGTCCGGTTCGGCGTGCGTGTAGACGACGCCCCGGATGACTTTCTTCTGGTCGGCGCCGGTCAGGTCGTCGAACGTTGCGGTCTCCCACGGGTACGGCGTGGCGCCCGTCGTGCGCTCGTACTCGCTGGACAGCTCGTCGAAGTGGAACCCTGCCGTGTCGAAGACGCTGGCCCGCTCGTGCTCGTACTGGTCCGCGGTCGCGGTCGGCCCGGTCAGCATGCGGGCGATCGTCGCGAGCTGGTGGGTGGTGGTGCCGCCCGCGTTGCGGACTCGTGCGACGGCCCAGAACAGTTCGCCGCGGCTACGCCGGATCTTCGTGTCCATGTCGTTTTCTCCTTGAGAATGCGGAGGCCCCGCGACCGTGGGGGTCGCGGGGCCGGTGTGTCGGTGTGGCGTGGTCAGATCATGCCGAGCAGGGGGGAGCTGTGGCCCTCGGGGCAGACGCAGTCCAGCTCGATGGCGTGCCCGCAGGGGCAGATCACAGCTTCGCCGCCGTCATCCCATGCCCAGCCGTGGGGCAGGTCGGGCGCCTCGTCGGGGTCGAACACTGTGGTCTCCGTTCAGTCCTGGACGGTGATGGCGTACGTCTTCAGCACCTTGCCGGTGGCGGGGTGCGTGACCGTCCAGGTCACGGTGTGCTCGGGGTGGGTTTCCGCCAGCGCGGTGACCTGCCGCATGAAGCGGAACACCGGCGACCCGGCCGGCGGCGTGAGCAGCGTCTTGCCGTCCTTCTGCAGGAACTCGACCAGGTCGCCGCGCTCGGTGTCGTCCGGCAGGGCCGGGGCGACACTGATCTCGTGGTCGTCGTCGCCGGTATCCGATAGCAGTACCGCTATCGGCTTGCCCTCCTCGTCGGTGCGGTCGCACATGTTGCACGCGGCGACGAACGCGGAGGTGATGACGTTCGCTGTGACGGCTGCGGGCAGCTCGTCGTAGGTGACGCCGGTGTCGAGGTCGATGCCGAGTGTGTCGGCTCCCTCGACGGCCCGGTAGTGGGCGACGCGGTAGACGCGGTCGGTAGCCTCCTGGAGGAGGGCGTCCCAGGTGGCATTGACGCGGAATTCGGCGGCGTTCGCGGCTGCGGACCAGGCCAGCGCGTCGAGCTGGTGGGTGGTGGTGGCGCCTGCTCGGCGGGCGTCGAGGAGGGTGTTGTACGGGGCCGGGATTGTGGCGGTCACGGCGTTCCTTCCGGTGTTTCGGCTGGTCAGTGGTGCTTTTGTGTGGTGCTTGGATCTCCAACGTAGCACATATATATAGGTGTATGTACGTCTACGGTACCAGCGATCGTTTCCGCTGATCACAGTATGGTTACCGTCTCAGACGCAATCTAAGCGCTTCATCGCGCGTATCGCGTCTGACGTATCAGACACACTGCGTACGCGTCTCTCCGTCAAGCTGACGCGCGCACAGCGGTACTTCTAGACCGCTCACCGTCCGCCGCGCCCGGCTTTACGTCGTAGATTCGGATTTGTCGTTTTGTCGGGCCGCACGCTCTGCACGAGCCCGCATCCGCGCCAGCGCCAGCGACACCCGCCGCCGCTCCTCCTCCATGTCCACCTCCGGCTCCACCGCGGGCGGCGAGACCTCGACGAGCCGGGCCTGCGCCTCGATCGCCTCCCCCGCCTGCCGGTCGATCGAGGTCCACCGCCACTTGTCCGCCACGCGACGCGGGCGCGCAGCTTCTTGCTCCCGAGCACGCATCGCCCGCGCGGCCACGGGCGACGAGCGCGCAAGCAACTCCCGCGCCCGCTGGGCCTGCTCGGCGTACGACTCGCTCATGCCCCCAACCTCCTCAGCAACTCGGCCTCCTCCTTCAGCCGCTTCGCCTCCATCGCCGCACGGGCCGCACGATAGGCCGCGCTCGGACCGGACGAGGCCGCCCGATCGACTACAGGCGGGGGCGCCAGCGCTTCGGCCCTGCTCATCCGCTGCGGCAGCTCGATCGGTCCGCCGACGCGACGAGCGTTCAGCGCCTCGAACCGTCCTCGCATGGCTTCCTGCTCGGTGCGCAGCTGGGCGGCCGCGGCCCCCAGCCGCTGCGACTTGCCGGGCACGGGCCGGCCGTGCTCGTCCAGCCAGGCAGCGAGCCGGAACCGTACCCAGCCGGGGACGTTGCGGATCTGGTCGCGGCTGGTCCATGTGTAGGTCCAGGCCATCCCGTCCGGCTGGTGGTTCAGAGCGTGCCGGACGTCGTCGGCGCTCCACCCAGCAGCGACGAAGACCCTGGTCAGGTGTCTGATGTACCACGGCGACAGCCGCTCGAGGAGCGGGTTGGTGTCATGGAGCTTCTGGGCTGTCTCGAAGGCTTGTCTGCGTGCGTGTCGCTTGGTCCCCGGCGTGGCGGCGGGCTCCCCCGTCGTCGAAATGCGGTCCTTGCGGCGGCGGGATGATCTTGTCTCGCGCGCGTGCGTAGGACCCTCATGTACTCCCCTTCGGGAAGTACATGAGGGGGGTTCAGTTGTCGTTTTGTCGGTACGCGTGTCGTGTTCGTCCGTCTCCGGAGCAGGAACGCACAGCACCCAGACCGCCGCCCGGTTGCCCAGGCCGTCTTCGTCGAGCCCGCACCGGTTGCCTCTGCGGTACCGGTTCTTCGTGCCCTCTTCCACGACGCCGAGGAAGCCGTGCTCACGCAGCCACCTGATCCAGCGCTTGACGGTGGACAGCGCCAGGTCGAGTTCGTCAGCGATGCGCTGCTCGGTCGGGCGGGTCGTCATCGTGGTCCAGTCGGCCCAGTGGGCCAGCTTGGCCGCCACCTCCGTCAGGTTCCGGTAGGCGTGGCACTTCAGTGCGAGGGCGTTGGGATGCTCCTTGACGGCGCGGAGAAAGTCGCGCTGCGAGGGGGCGCGGCTCATGCCTTCGGGGACGGCCGACAGGATGGCTGCGCGGGATGGGATGAGCGAGGGTTGAGAGGCGTCCTGCTGCGGCGGGGCCCAGCGATTTGGGCACGCCGGGGCGAACGCTTGGCGAGGTGATATCTTCGGCTCCAAGCATCTGGGCACCAACCCGATCGGCTCGCCTGGCTACCAACCTGGAGCCGGTCAGTGGTGCGGTGTCGTTGCTGATGTGGGATAGGCGCTCTCCGCTTTGCGGGGGGCGCCTTTCTTGTTCTAGCCGGGCGGCTCCTGAGGGGCAGTCGTCTCGGACGCGGGCATGGGTGGTACTCCTCCGGCCCGCCCCACTGAGGGGATAGGGCGGTTCGGGCTTTCGCCCGGCTTCCGGCGGTCTCGTGTGATACAAACAGCAGAATTAGACGCGTTTGACGCGTCAGACACACCATAGCGCGACTTGCACGCTTGCACGAGACCGGTGCACGAAGATCACCAAGCGCGTCACACGGACTCCAGCGACGGTGAATCGCCACGGGCCCGCAAGCCCGGTACCAGCCGAAACACCCAGATGGAGTAACTCGACGCGCTCGCCACAACCCTTAGGAGAAGCACGATGGCCCGCGTAAGAGACCTGTGGTTCACGACGGTCAAGGGACCTGACGGCAAGCCCGTGCGCAAGAAGACCGCCAAGCATCCCGACAACGGCGGGAACCCGAACGCGAACCGATGGCAGTCGGTGTGGATCGGACCGGACGGCAGGGAGAAGACTGCGACGCGGCGCGTCAAGGACGACGCAAAGAAGTACGCACGGAAGATGGAGGAGGACCTGGCCCGCGGCGAGTACATCGACCCGGCAGCCGGCAACGCGATATTCGACGGCTATGGACAGCGGTGGCTGGCCTCCCGGGCTGGCATCGACCCGGCCTCCGTCATCCGCTATGAGTCGATGTACCGGCTCCACATTCAGCCGAAGTTCGGCAAGCGCAGGGTGGGGTCGATCAAGCCGTCAGAGGTGCAATCATTCCTTGCCGAACTCTCTGAGCGGTACGAGGCCTCAACCCCGATCACGGCGCTTCTCGTCCTCCAGGGCATCCTCGATCTCGCCGTTGCCGACGAGAAGATCAAGAAGAACCCGGCGAAGGCCGAAATCGTCAAGGCACCAGCGCACGTGTACAAGAAGGTGGTCCCGTGGCCCGATCTGGTGGTCCTCTCGCTCATCGCGGCCCACCCTGCGCATCTGCGTGCCATGCCCGTCCTCGGAGCTGGATGCGGAATGCGGGCGGGTGAGTGGTTCGGCCTTGCGCTCGAGGATGTGGACTTCGACGACATGACCATCCACGTCCGGCGCCAGGTCAAGAAGCTGAACAGCGAGTTCGTGTTCGCGCTGCCGAAGAGAGATAAAGAGCGCACAATCCCCATGTCTCAATGGGTGGCGGAGCATCTTCGTGCTCACATTGACGCTCATACGCCGCAGCCGTACACCTTGCCCTGGGAGAAGACCAGCGGGAAGCCACGTACGCACAACCTGCTGTTCCGGTGGGCAACCGACGACTTACACGTCCGGCATCGCAACTACGACGAGACTGTCTGGAAGCCTGCGCTCGTGGCGGCCGGGGTCATTCCGGAGCCGGTCAAGGACGCGCAAGGCAGGCGTAGGTACCTCACGACTCGGCAGCAGGGTACGCACCAGCTCCGCCACTACTTCGCCAGCGTCACGCTGGCAGGTGGCGTGACTATCAAGGATCTGTCCGAGTACCTGGGGCACGCCGACCCGGCACTTACTCTCCGTGTCTACGCTCACATGCTGCCTTCGTCGCACGACCGAGTACGCGAGGCCATCGACAGGCAGTTTCGGCGGCCTGAATCTTCGTGAGGCAGAACTGAGACAGAACTGGGGTCTGACGCCTGATGATCTGTCGGTTGGGGGAGGCGTGGCGCAACAACTGCTCTGTGGCCGCGCCATCCATCTGACCTGCGGAATTCTTACCTCACCGGCAGTCCGGTGACGGCTCGCCCGATGATGAGGCGCTGAATTTCCGACGTGCCTTCAAAAATGGTGTAGATCTTGGCGTCCCGGTGGAAGCGCTCCACCGGGTGCTCCCTCGTGTATCCAGCGCCGCCCAGGATCTGGATCGCCTGCTCCGTCACCCACACCGCCGTCTCCCCTGCCACCAGCTTCGACATCGACCCTTCCGCCTGCGTGAACTGCCGGCCGTTGCGCGCCATCCAAGCGGCGCGCCACGTCAGCAGGCGGGCCACGTCCACCCGCGTGGCCATCTCGGCGAGGAGGAAGGCGATCGCCTGGTTCTCGCCGATCTTGCGGCCGAACTGCTCGCGCTCGCGGGCGTAGTCCCTGGCGTACTCGAAGGCCGCGCGGGCGATGCCCACGGCCATGGCGGCGACCGACGGGCGGGTGGTCTCGAACGTGCGCATCGCCGCCTGCTCGCCCGCACGCTCCCCATTGCGTACGCGCGCCAGCCGGGCGTCCAGTTTGTCCTTGCCCCCGAGCAGGCAGGAGCCCGGTACGCGCACGCCGTCCAGGATCACCTCGGCCGTGTGGGAGGCGCGGATCCCGTGCTTGCGGAACTTCTGGCCCATGGACAGCCCGGGCGTGCCGGGCGGGATGACGAAGGACGCCTGGCCCCTGGTGCCGAGTGACGGGTCGACTGAGGCCACGACGACGTGGACGTCGGCGATGCCGCCGTTCGTGGCCCAGGTCTTGACGCCGTCCAGGATCCAGTCGCCCCGGTCGTAGACGGCGCGGGTGCGGATGGCGCCGACGTCGGAGCCGGCGTCCGGCTCGGAGGCGCAGAAGGCACCCAGCTTGACGTCGCTCTCCGTGCCGAACATCTGCGGCAGCCACTCCCCCATCTGCTCCGAGGTGCCGTTCGAGGCGAGGGCGGCGGCGGCCAGGCCGGTGCCGACGATGCTCAGGCCGATGCCCGCGTCGCCCCAGAAGATCTCCTCGAACGCCACGGGCAGCGCCAGCCCGCTCTCCTCGAACCACTGGGTGGCGAAGAAGTCCAGAGAGTATAGGCCGATCTTGGCCGCCTCCTGGATGACCGGCCAGGGAGTCTCCTCCCGCTCGTCCCATTCGGCGCCCGCCGGGCGGATCACGTCACGGGCGAACTCATGCACCCAGTCGCGTACCTCGACCACGTCATCGCTGAGCTCCGGGCAGAAGCCGGCCATGTGCGCACTCTCCTCGAACGGGTTACCGTTGGTAACACCTTACCGGCCGGTAGCCATGGGAAGGAATGCCCCACAGCCAACCCGGCCGGAGTTCACGTCAGGCGGCTCGCCTGGGCGACCTCGCGGAAGCCAGTACGGCCAGGGCCGCCAGCCCCATGCCGATCGCGAGGCCGTACATCATCGGGGTGAATCCCCCGAACGCGGCGGCCACCTGCGGTCCGACGCTGCCGCCGACCGCGAGAGCGAAGGAGAACAGCGACAGCGCGGTTCCCCGCGCCTGGCCGGCGCCGGCGGAGATGGCCTCGTTCATGCTGGGCAGGCCGCCGGTGATGGCGGCGACGTAGACGGCGAGCAGGACCACCAGTGCGGCCGCGCCGGTCAGGCCGACGGC
>NZ_JBFAMX010000066.1:0-31791 GCF_040659615.1 Nonomuraea sp. NPDC049784 | reverse complement strand
GGCACGGGACCGATCCCGCCGACCTCGGAGCCGAGGGCGTCCTTGAGTTCGTACAGGCCCGCGCCGGTCAACGCGGGAATGCCGAGGAAGAAGGAGAGGCGGGTCGCCGCCACCCGGTTCAGGTCCAGGATGAGCGCGGTGGACATCGTCGCACCCGAGCGGGAGAAGCCGGGGAAGAGCAGGGCGAGGATCTGCGAGCAGCCGACCAGCATCGCGTCCTTGAGGGAGGTGTCGTCCTCGCCGCGCTTGTGGCGGCCCACCCGGTCAGCCACCCACATCACGCCGCTGCCGACGATCAGCGAACCTGCCACAACCCACAGCGAGGCCAGTGGGCCATCGATCAGCGGCTTGGCGGCAAGCCCCACGATCACGATCGGGATGGTGGCGTAGACGACCCACCAGGCGAACTTGTAGTCATGGTGGTAACGCTCCTGACGGTTGGCCAGCCCACGCCCCCACGCGGAGACGATCCGCACGATGTCGGCGAAGAAGTAGACCAGCACCGCGGCGATCGCCCCGACCTGGATCACAGCGGTGAACCCGACCACGGAGGCGTCGTCGACCGGGATGCCCATCAGCCCTTCGACGATCTTGAGATGGCCGGTGGAGGAGACGGGGAGGAACTCGGTCACCCCCTCCACGATTCCGAGCAGGATGGCCTGGCCGATGGTGATAGCGCTCATGGGATCCATCTCTGGAGTAGGTGATCAGGTGTCATGTTGGAGGCACGGCGGATGCCGTGACGGAAAGGCGCGCCAGGAGGCGGCCAGGTTACCGGGAGTCTGGTTCAAGGCGCGGCGCCATCGGTCGCGCCACCGGGCCTTGTGGGGCTGCCACGGCAGGCCAGACCGTTGGGGAAGCTGACATCGCTGCCGTTCAACGATGCGCCTGTCGTTGGGCCGAGCTCGTGGCGGTGCGGGAGCGGAGGATCTCCAGAGCCAGTGGCAGGAGGGAGACAGCGACGATCGCACCGACCAGGGGAAGCAGGTAACGGTCGACGCCGGTGATGCTGGACCCCAGGGCATATCCGGCCAGCACCAAGCCCACCGTCCACACCAGGCCGCCGATGAGGCGCAGCAGGTGCCGGTTGCGTGTCCGGTTGAGCAGCGCCCCGGCCACGGCGGCGGCCAGGACCCCGGGCAGCGACAGCCGCCCACCGCTGGCCCCGGTGGTGCACGGCAGTCCGGCGGTGAACAGCAGCGAATCTCCGGGGAGAAAGAACCCGACCAGCAAGCCGGTCTCGGCGAACAGCACCACGAACACCCCAGACTGTGCCGAACGCCGCCAGCAGCGAGGTGGCGTCCAGGAGGTTGAGCGCGTCAGACACCCATGGATCCTTTCCCGCCCTGCACTGTCCTGGCGGCCAGGGCACGTCCAGGCGGACAGGGAACGGTCCGGGTGGCGAGAAGTTCGGTGAACAGGTCCTCCCACTGCGGGCGGATGTGGTCCATGTCGTAGCGGTCAACGGACTGCCGGGCCGCTGCTCCGAGCGACTCGCGCAGTGCACGGTCGGCGATGAGCGATTCGATCCCGGCGGCGAGGGCACCGATGTCGGCGGCCGGGACGAGGAGGCCGTCCTGGCCCGGGGTGATGATCTCGGCGGGGCCGTTGGGGCAGTCGAAGCTGACCACGGACAGGCCGTGAGCCATGGCCTCGGTGAGGACCATGGCGAAGCCTTCGGCCCGGGAGCTGAGGGCGAAGATGGCGCCCTTGGCCAGTTCCTGCTCCAGCGTGGTGGTGCCGCCCATCAGGAAGACGTGGTTGTACAGGTGCAGGCGGTGGATGAGGCTCTGGAGGTCGGCGCGCTGGTTGCCGTCTCCGTAGATGCGCAGCTGCCAGTCGGGGTGAGCGGCGGCGACGGTGGCGAACGCCTCGATCAGCAGGTCGAAGCCTTTCTGCCGGGTGAGCCGGCCGGCTGCGACGATGATGTTGCCGTCCACTGCGGCGGGGGCGCGTTCGGTGGGGGTCAGCGCGTTCGGGATGATCGCCAGGCGGGTGGCGGAGCCGTTGAGCGCGGCGGCGTACTCGGCCGCGTCGGCCTCGGTGAGGGTGACCACGGCGTCCAGGCGGGGGTACCAGCGGCTGATCTGGCGGGCCAGGGCTTTCTTGTGGGAGCGCAGGTGCATGTGCTCCTGCGCCACGCGTACCACGCTGGGCGGGGCGAAGCGGGCGGCCAGCAGGTTCAGAGCGGGGCGGGTGGTGACCAGCACGCCGTCGTCCAGAGACGTCAGAAACCGGACGAGCTTGCGGTCGCTGAGGCGGCTGAAGGTGGCGTAGCGGACCTCCGATCGCGGGATCAGCCTGCTGGGCTGGTGGCGCAGCCAGGCGTTGACGGGGTGCCGCCATCGGGGGCCGCGCAGGTCGATCAGGGCCCGCAGTCGTACCCGGGGGTCGAGGTGGAACTTGAGGTCGTCGCGGGTGCGGAAGACGCTGATCAGTTCGACGTCGTGGTCGGCGGCCAGGGCGCCTGCCTGGTTGAACACGGTGCGGATGGTGCCGCCGACGCTGTAGGCGTTGGTGAGCAGGTAGCGGATCTTCATGCCGATACGGTCCGGCAGATCAGCGAGAGGTTCTGGTAGTCGGTGTAGTACGGCTTGACGCTGATCGCACCGGTGTCGGCGTCGCCGTTCTGGGCCGGGAAGGTCATGACCTTCTTCTTGTTGACGATGTCGTCCAGGTGACGGCCCACCCGCAGCGGCTCCGGGACGCCGGGCACCGTCAGGTGCAGGTCCCAGATCTGGCGGTCGGCGGTCGGCGCCGCCGCGTATGCCGCTGCGATCAGGTCGACATCGACCGATGCCTCGAACCGCTCGCCGTCGAGTGTGGCGGGGCAGCGCAGCACGGCGCCGGGTCGGTCGCGGTTGGTGAGGGTCAATATGGCTCTTCGCGCACCGACGGTGGTGGTACGGCCGGCGCCCACGAGGTGGCCGATCACCAGGACATGGCCGTCTCTCGGCCACACCTGCTCGACCTCGGCGTGTCCGGGATCCATCGCGGTCTGCTGTGTTTGGCTCATGCGCGGTACCCTCGATCTACTATCCAAATAGTAACTACTATTCCGATAGTAGGACATGTGAGAGAGGATGGTTACATGACCAGCGATGAGGGGCGCATGGACAGGCGGCCCGCGGGGATGCTGGAGGAGGAGGTACTGGCAGCCCTGTGGGCCGCGCGGTCGCCGTTGAGCCCGGCGGAGGTGCAGGCCGAGCTCGGCTCGCTGGCGTACACCACGGTCATGACGACGCTGGCCAGGTTGCACCGCAAGGGCCTGGCCACCCGCCAGCGCGTGGGCCGGGGGTTCGTCTACGCTCCCGCGGTGGACGAGGCGGCCCACACTGCCCAGGCGATGGAGGATCTGCTGGCCCGCAGGAGCGACCGGGCGGCGGTGCTGGCACAGTTCGTGTCACGGCTCAGCACCGACGACGAACAGATTCTGCAGCAGCTACTTCGGGAAGGAGACGACTGACATGCGGATCATCGTCTACATGCCATTCGTCATCTCGCTGCTGCTCGGACCGGCCATTCCCCATTTCGGGCGGCGGCTCGCGCCTGCCGCCGCCACCCGGCTGCTGGTGGCCGCGGGCGTGGTGGGCGCGGGCAGCTCCGCTTTCGCACTGATCTGCCTGGCCTGGACGTACGTCGGCCAGATCCCGATGGTGGCCGACGTGGGCGACTGGTCGGTCCGCCTGCTCCAGGCCGACGACCCGGTGCCGACGCCGATCGCCACACTCGCGCTGCTGATCCTCGCCGTCGTCGGCGCCTTCACCCTGAAGGCCGCCACACGGCACGGTCTGGCATTGCGCCGCGCCGCCCGGGCCTGCCGGGAGATGACCGGCGGGCCGGACGGCCTGGTGGTCGTCGACGACCCCGTGCCCCAGGCATACGCCGTCCCCGGCCGCCGGACGGGAGGCGGCCGCATCGTCGTCACCACGGCGATGCTGCGCACCCTGAGCGTCGCCGAACGGCGCGTCCTGATCGCTCATGAGCGGGCCCACCTGCGCGACCGCCACCACCTCTACCGGACCGTGGCCGCCGTGACCGCCGCGCTGAACCCGCTGCTTCGGGCGCTGCCGGCGGCGGTGGATTACACCACCGAACGCTGGGCCGACGAACGAGCCGCCGCCGACGCTGGGGACCGCAGGACCACCGCCCGAGCCATCACACGTGCCGCCCTGGCCACCACTAAGTCATCGCACTCGGCCGCTTCCACCCTCGGGTTCGGCCACGGCGATGTCCCGAAGCGGGTCACTCACCTGCTCGCCGCCCCACCACGGCGCCGTCCCCTCATCTCAGCGGTGCTCATCGTGACCATGGCCGCCTGCCTGGCCGCGGCCAACGAAGCGCGCGCCGACACGGAGTCACTGTTCGAAAAGGCCTACCCATCGGCGGCTGCCGCGGTGACGGCCGTCCCTCATCCGCAGACCGACAGCGGCACCTCATGATCGTGCCGCTGTCTGTCGTCCTGCCCGCCCTTGCCGCGCTATGGGGGCTGCGCGGCGGATCCGGCTACCTCACCATCGCGATGCTGGTGCTGCTGGAGAACTTCGGCGTCCCAGTGCCCGGCGAAACCGTCCTCATCGCCGGCGCGGCCTACGCCGGCCATGGCCACCTCAACATCATGGCCGTCGCCGCCGTGGCGTTCTTGGCCGCCGTGGCCGGCGACAACATCGGCTATGCCATCGGCCGTTCCGGCGGCCGCCGCCTGGTCACCCGCTACGGCCGCTACCTACTCCTGCCCCCCGCCCGCTTCGCACGAGCCGAACAGTTCGTCACCCGGCACGGCCCGGAGATCATCATTGTGGCCCGGTTCATTGAGGGGCTGCGTCAGCTCAACGGCATCATCGCCGGCACCACCGGCATGCCCTGGCGTCGCTTCCTTACCTACAACGCCCTTGGCGCCGCCCTCTGGGTCGCCGTATGGGCAACCCTCGGCAACTACGCCGGCCACCACCTGGCCGCCATCGAAAACGACCTGCGCCACTACCAGTGGTACGCCATCGCGGCACTCGCCCTACTCGCCGGCGCTTACGCGGGTTTCCACATCATCCGCCGACGACGACATGCCCGCCACGACCCTCGGCAGTCCTGACGGCAACCCGCCCACGGCGATCAGCGGCGCCGCCGGACAGTCGGCTGGCCTCTGACCAGTCCTATTAGCCCCACTTGGTCTGCCCCCTATATGGCGCGAGGCAACACCAGGACAGGAGCTGAGCCTCCGCATCGAGGAATAGTGCAGGCATCGACAGGAACGGTCCACTCTACGCGCTGCACGGCCTTTGCCCTCCTGGCCGTACTGGGGCACCAGCGGTGGTAACTGGTGTCGAAGTTGCGGCTGGGGGTCACCCGTGACGCTGGTCGACGTGCGGCCCGAGCCAGAGTACGCCGCCGGGCACATCCCGGACGACGCCATGATTGTGGCCTACGGTGGGGCGCCTACTGCGTGCTGGCCCACGAAGCGGTGCGCTTGCTGATGGCGGTGGCCGGTGCGCCGTCCGCTTGGCCGACGGCATGCTCGAATGGCTTCTGGCCGACCTGCCGGTCGCCGCCTGACCACCCGCCGGTTCCGTAGCCAGACATGCCAGGCGCTGCCCGCCATCACCTCCGTATTCCGTCTCCCGGGCAGGGCTCGCTGGTCAGCTGGCGCTCCCGCCGGGCAGGAACGAGGTGCGGAACGGCTCGGCGTCCAGCATCACGTACAGCCCGCCGGGCGGTTACAGCTTTCCGAGAACGGCCAACGGATGCCGAGATCCTAAAGTGCCAAGGCGGTTCAGAGCGTGAGGAGCGAATGACAGTGGTGGGCCAGGAAAGAGCTGACACCGGGCACCAGGGCCACCGCTGTCGGTCCGCTCAGCAGCAGTCCCACGCTCAGCACCCCGGCCAGGCGTTCTACCCGCTTGAGCGGGGATGCGGGATGGAGCATGCGACGTACACGGACGAGCGCGGTCTCGCCGCCGGCGCCGAGAGCGAAGGCGGGCGTCCGGCCGGTGGCGAGGCCGACCAATGCGGCGGCGATCTGCACGCGTGGATGGCGACGTGCCGCCACGTCGTCGGCCAGCAACTCGATCAACCGGGCGATCTCCACCTTGGCCTCTTCGAACACGGGCACCTTCGGGAAGGCCCTCGCAAGGGTGTGCGCCGCGGCGAGCACGAGGTGATGCCTACCGTGCAGATGGGCGCGCTCGTGCGCGAGCACGGCGGCGACCTGCTCGGGCGAGAGGCTGCGGAGTGCGCCAGTGGTGATCACGGTTTGGGCGTGCCTGCCCGGCAGGCAGTAGGCCAGCCGCTCGTCATAGTCGAGCACCACCGCATCCAGGTCGCCGTCGCGCCGGCCGAGCAGGCCGAGCAGTTCCGCGTGCTCGCGCCGTTCCATACCGGTCCTGGCCAGGACGACGGCGCCGCACGAGAGCACACGGACCACTGTGGCGCCCGCAACCAGGAGCACGCCGGCACCGGCCGCCGTCAAGCCGGCACCGTCGGAGAGCATGGCGGCACACGCTTCGAACAGCCCGGCCAGGCCGTGGCCCACGACATCGGCGGGCACGGCGAGGGCGAACGCGGCCAGCACGGCGGAGCCCACCACGGAGACGCCTGCCGCCTGCCACATCGCGATCGCCAGCCGGGGCGCCCGATCCGCCCAGCTCGCTACTCGCATGAGTCTCGGCAACCAGATCGCGGCGGCCACCGTATAGAGCGCCAGGACGACGGCCGCGATCACGCTGGCCTGCCTTTGTAAGGGAACACCTGCAGGGCAGCCTGGAGCGCGGTCGCCTCCTCCGGGGTGAGCCGTTCGAGGAAGTGCACCAATGTGGCGGCCTGGTTGCCGCTGCCTGCCAGCACGGCCCGCATCAGATCGGCTGTGTAAGCCTCTTTCGAGGAGATGGGCTCGTAAATATAGGCACGGCCGACGGGCTTGCGCTTGAGCAAACCCTTGGCGTGCAACTTGTCCATCACGGTCATCACGGTCGTGTAGGCGATGGTGCGCTGCTGTTGCAGTTCCTCCAGCACTTCACGAACGGAGGCAGGCCGCCGCCGGGCCCACATCACCTCCATGATGGTGGACTCGAGCTCCCCTAGACCGCGCATCATGCCGTTGATGCTACCGGCCATCGTAGTGATCATGATTGGTCGACTTCCCCGGGCTGGGCCACTTTGCGGGTCGGACTGAACGGCCCAGGAGACCGGCATGTACGGACGGCCGTAGTGGTTAGCGGTCATGGTCGCTGCACCGGAAAGGTAAAAAATCGCGCTCAAAACCCCTGCCCGGTAAGGGATTCTGTCACATCTTGTCAAACCGGACGTTGACCATCCATGCGTGACCAAGATCGGGGCGTGGGTCCGGACGCCCCGGTGAATCAGGGTCGAATGGCCCTACCGCCTGTTCCTGGCCGAGATGACAGTGAAGAAGAGGAAGCCTCCTTGAGAAGGTGAGCACGGTGATGTATGGGGATGGTGGCGGCTGGGTCTGGATGGTCTTCATGCCGTTGCTGTGGATCGTGGTGATCGGTCTCGTCGTGTGGGCGGTGATCCGCCTGACGCAAGTCGCATCCGGCGGTCGCTACGGCGGGGGCGGTCGCGAGCACCGGGAGAGCCCGGAGGAGGTCCTTGATCGCCGCTACGCCTCTGGTGAGATCGACACCGACACCTATACCGAGGCCCGCGAACGCCTCGCCGCCCACAGCCCGAGGCCCCGGTGACTAGATTTCGTGGGCGCTGGCTGCCGCTGACCGTGCTGGTCGCCTCGATCGCCGCGTTCATCGCCTCCGTTGTATGGGCCGCGGGCAGCTGCCCTGGGTGACTCCCTGGTCCAGGGTCGATGACGGACGAGGGAGCGTGCGCACCCAGCTGAAGGGATCCAAGGGCGCTGCGTTCGACAAGATGTTCGTCCAGATGATGGTGTCCCACCACAACCGCGCCATCGAAAGGGCCAAGACCGAGCAGGCACAGGGCGCAAACCCCGAAGCCAAGGAACTGGCCAAGACCATTGAAACGGCGCAGCAGGCCGAGGTCGAGCAGATGCAGAAGATCCTCGATCGGCTCTGACAGCCGCCTCTCCGCCGGGCGTTCGTACCGGACGCCCGGCTTCGCCGTGTGCCGACCCAGGCGCAGTCTGACGCGTTCGCCTGACCGCAACGTGGAAATCGTCTTGGGGTCGTATTTCTTGCCGTTGATCGCCCAGTCGTAGGCCATCATGCTGCCGGTGAGTTCCAGCCTGATGGTGCGGTCCGGATTCTTTGGTGCCAGCCGTGCCTCGTCGGCGGGGCGGAGCTTGGCGTAGCGGACGACGTCGCCGTCCAACTCGCTAGGGCGCAAGTCCGCCTTGGGCGCCGACGCTGGTACGGATCAGGCCACAGGCCAGAGCACCCTTGCCTTCGGCCAGCGCGACGAGCGGGAAGACGCCGTCTTTGAGGGTGACCAGCACGTCGTAGCGCTCGCCCATGCCGATCAACAGCGCGTCGGTCTCGGCGTGTTGCACGGGAACCCGCCAGCGTCGCGGTGGCGATCGCCGACCCGCATCCGGTCAGCCAGATCGCGATCAACAGTCGTGGCGCCACCCGCAGTCTCCTGCTACGGGTCATGAAGCCGGGCAGCCAGAAAACGGTCAGAGCGGTGTACGCGATCAGGACGATGGTGGCGGTCACTGCCACGCCGTCTTATGCAGGGCGGCGTCGAGCGAGGCATGTTCCTCGGGGCTGAGCCGCTCGATGAAGTGGACGAGTGTCACCGCCTGGTTCCCTCCTTGCGCCAGCGCCTCCTGCATGAGCTGGGCACTGTAGAGCTCATGGCTGACCACGGGTTCGTACAGGTAGGCCCGGTGGTGTTGGGAGCGCCGCAGGAGTCCTTTCTTGTGAAGTTTGTCCATGACGGTCATGACCGTGGTGTACGCGAGAGGTTTATCGCGCCGCACCCACTGGAGCACATCGCGGACCGACACGGGCCCTTCACTGGACCAGATGTGCTTCATGATCGCAGACTCCAACTCGCCGAGATCACGCATCACCCAGTCCCCTCATCGCCCTTTCTGCTACTGATAATAGTAGATCAGCTCGATGTAGCCGGCAGTCATGACAAGGTGCTTGGCCGTTCTCGACTCGTCGGATCGGCCGACCTCCACGCCAGGTCCAGCGCTGCCGTGAGGGGCCTGACATCGGGTGCGCCTATCCGAGCCTGGAAGCGGGTAATCCAGCTGCGAGGGTGGATGAACTACGGTTGCTCGTAGTATCCCCGATATCCGCGGCGGGCTCGGTCGATTCCTTCCAGGTGCGGCACGAATAGCACACTACGGTTTGTCCGAAAGTTACCCCTTGGGGGTACTTGACGAATTGGGCCTTTCAGGGAGACGGTAGATCGGACGGTGGTACCCCCTAGAGGTATGAAGGGTCAACGCCATGGTCCGATCCTCACTACTCATCGTGTTAGTCGTCGCTGTCGCCGGATGCGGAGCCGGTCAGGCCAAGGGCGATCTCCTCGAACGGGTCAAGGCCGCGGGAGTCATCCGGGTGGCGCAGACCCAGGCCAATCCGCCGTGGAACTTCCTGGAGAACGGCAAGCCCGCAGGCTATGACGTGGACGTGGCCAACGAGCTCGCCAAGCGGCTTGGGATCGCCAGGGTCGAGTTTGTTCCCTCGAACTTCCAGAGTTTCATCGCCGGGGTTCAGGCGGGCAGGTTCGATGCGGTGATCTCGGGCCAGACCATCACCGAAGAGCGTAAGAAGCAGGTCGACTTCTCACGGCCCTACGAGGTGAACGGCATTTCGATCTTCGTTGCAGCCGGGTCGGACATCAGCGGTCTGGCCGACCTGAACGGCAAGAAGGTGGCGGTCACCGCGGGCACGACCCAGGCCGCGTTCGCCAAGAAGTCGATCCCGGGCGCCGACATCAAGACCTACGACAACGCCACGTTGGGCCTGACCGAGGTGGCCAGGAGCCGGGCGGATGCCGCGCTGGTATCCCGTTTCCAGGGCGCCTTCCTGGCCCAGAAGAATGGCCTCACAGTGAAGCCGGCGGGTCCGCTGCTGGAGTCGGAGGTCAACGGCATCTCCTTCGCCAAGGGTTCGACGACCTTCAAGCAGGCCGTGGACAAGGCCCTGGGCGACATGATCTCCGAGGGGACGCTGACCGCGATCTCGAAGAAGTGGCTCGGCGGCCTCGACATGGCCGAGCAGCTCAAGGGGGTCTGATGGACCTCCTGATCGACTTCCTGCCAGACCTGCTCACCGGTCTCGGTGTCACGATCGTGCTGGGCGTGGTCTCGTTCGTCCTCGGCAGCGTGGTGGGCGGCCTGGTGACGCTCGCCCGCATCTCGTCCAGTCGTGTGCTGCGGGTGCTGGCCGCGGCCTATGTGTCGGTGTTCCGGGGTACTCCGCTGCTCATCCAGATCATGATCGTCTACTTTGGGCTGCCGCAGCTTGGGTTGGAGATCCCGCCCATTCCCTCGGCGATCATCGCCTTCACCCTGTTCAGCGCCGCCTACTTGAGCGAGAACTTCCGCGCCGGGGTGCTGGGCGTGGACCGCGGCCAGTGGGAGGCGGCGGCCTCGATGGCCATGCCGTACTGGAAGACGCTGCGCAGGATCATCTTCCCGCAGGCGATCAGGATCGCCACCCCAGCGGTGGGCAGCAGGTTCGTCGCGCTCATGAAGGACACCTCGCTCGCCTCGGCGGTCACCGTCGTTGAGTTGACCCGGGTGGCCGAGGGCATAGGCACCTCGACCTTCCGCTACATGGAGGCACTGTTACTGGTCGGACTCCTGTACTGGCTGGTCAACACGCTGCTGCAGATCGGCCAGCAGGCGCTGGAGCGGCGGATGAGGAGGGCGTACGCATGATCGTCAGCGTTCGCGGGTTGCGTAAGCGCTTCGGGGACCTGGAGGTGCTCAAGGGCATCGACCTCGACGTGGCGCGGGGCGAGGTGGTCGTGGTCATGGGGCCGTCCGGCTCGGGCAAGACCACGCTGATCCGCTGCCTGAACCTGCTCGAGGAGCCGGAGGCCGGCAAGGTGAGCGTCTGCGGCACCGAGCTGGCCTGCGGCGTGCGCCACCCGGCCGGGCAGGTCCGGGAGTTGCGTCGCCGTACCGCCATGGTCTTCCAGCAGTTCAACCTGTTCCCGCATCTGACGGCCCTGCAGAACGTCATGGAGGGCCCGCTTTCCGTACGGCGAGTCCCGCGTGCTCAGGCGGCGGCGCGAGGGCGGGAACTGCTGGCCCGGGTGGGGCTGGCGGACAAGGGTGATTGCTACCCGGCGAAGTTGTCGGGCGGGCAGAAGCAGCGGGTCGCGATCGCCCGGGCGCTGGCCATGGAGCCTGAGGTGATCCTGTTCGACGAGCCGACCTCGGCGCTCGACCCCGAGTTGCACGCGGAGGTGCTCCAGGTGATGCGCGAGCTCGCGCGGGAGGGGATGACGATGGTGGTGGTGACGCACGAGACCGCGTTCGCGCGGGAGGTGGCCGACCGGGTCGTGTTCATGGACGGGGGAACGGTGATCGAGCAGGGGCCGCCGGCGCGGTTCTTCACTGCTCCGGATCATCCCCGGGTCCGGGCGTTCCTGCGGCTGGTGGCCTCATGATCGATGTCGTTGCTGCCCGGGCCCTGACACCCGGCGTCGGAAATGTCGCTCATTTCAACAACGCGGGATCGGCGTTGCCCTCGAGTGGTGTGCTGTCCACCGTCATCGACCACTTGCGGCTGGAAGCGGACATAGGCGGATATGAGGCGGCGGCGAAGAGCGCCGCTCGGCTCGCCGAGGTCTATGCCTCGGCGGCTCGCCTGCTGAACTGCGCGCCGGATGAGATCGCGCTCGTCGACAGCGCGACCCGCGCGTGGGATCTGGCCTTCTACGCGGTGCCGTGGCGGGCCGGCGACCGCATCCTGACCAGCAAGGCTGAGTACGCCAGCAACTTCATCGCCTATCTGCAGGTCGCCGAGCGCTTCGGGGTGCAGGTGGACGTGGTGCCCAACGACGGGCTCGGCCAGATCTCCGTCGACGCGCTGCGCCAGATGGCCGATGAGCGTGTACGGCTTATATCGCTCACGCACATCCCGACCAACGGCGGCCTGGTCAACCCGGCGGCAGAGGTGGGCAAGGTGGCGGCGGAGGTCGGCGCGCTGTTCCTACTGGACGCCTGCCAGTCAGTCGGCCAGTTGCCGATCGACGTCGAGCAGATCGGCTGTGACCTGCTCTCCACCACCGGCCGTAAGTACCTGCGCGCCCCCCGCGGCACGGGCCTGCTCTACGTACAGCAAGCCGCGCTCGATCGGCTCGACCCACCCTTCCTCGACCTGCACGGAGCCCGCTGGGTGGCGCCTTCACGCTACGAGGTACAGCCGGGCGCGCGCCGCTTCGAGAACTGGGAGTACGGCGTCGCCGCCCGCCTCGGCCTCGGCGCGGCCATCGACGAGGCACTCGTATGGGGGCTGGAGAACATTCGGGACCGGGTCTACGCGCTGGCGGACCACCTGCGGGAGCAGCTGACGGAACTGCCCGGCTGTCAGGTGCACGACCAGGGAGCCGAGCGATGCGGAATCGTCACGTTCACCCTGGACGGCACGCCCGCCGACGAGGTCAAGGCGCGGCTGGCCGCTCAGTCGATCAACGTCAGCGTCTCCCGCGCGCCGTCGACGCGGCTCGACATGACGGATCGTGGGTTGGGAGAGCTGGTACGCGCCTCCGTTCACTACTACAACACGGAGGAGGAAATCGCCCAGCTCTATGCAGTCTTGCACCAAGGGTGAGCACTATCCACAGAAGGACGTGCGTAGTCTGCGACCGTTTGCTGGTAACACACAGGCAAGTGCGTTCTGATGGTCTGCAAGGCGCGGCTTTACCTGGCTCCAGGGCTCGTCCCCCGAAGACAAAAGCATCGTTGCGGCCACCATCGCGACGAGGTTGACCGTGCGCGCCGAACTGGAGAGCGGGCAGTACATCACCGTGACGTTTGTGTCACCCCGCCATCACGACGTGGTGACGAGGCCCTGGCCAGTCTGGGGGCGACTGGAAGGAGACCAGGATGCGCATCAACAAATTCTTGATGCTGGCTGGTCCAGCGCTTCTCACCGCAGTCACCCTCGAATTGGTTGCGGCCTCACCGGCCTCGGCCGCACAGATGTCCGGAGAGACGAACGCGATCAGCGCACAGATGCAACCACCCTCCTGCGTGCCCTGCTCGTCCTGGCCAACAGCGAGGTACGGCGGTGACAGGCGATCCCCCACCCGCGATCATGCCCGGGCCAGCACGAGCAACCCGCCACTGGCTCACACCAGCCCCATGACCTGCTAAATCAGAATGGAAACACTCACTGCTCAGCTCATCGGTCACCTTTTCCCGTCGCGCAGGATCACGTCGACAATGCCGTCGACGAAGGTGGTGAGTTCGTCCTCGTCGTGGCGACCAAAGGTTGAGGACCACAGCGCGAAATGTCCGAACAGCGCGGACCACAGGAACCGGGCAACGGATTCGGCGCTGTCGGGCCAGCGCAGTCCCTCGTTCTCGCACGCACGGATGGCCTCCACCCACTGCTGCCACAGGAGGCGGGCAGGGTGCACCTGCCCCGGCTCGCCGAAACTCGAGGCGTCGTGGCCGAACATCAAGCGTATGACACCGTGTTCGGCGGCGGCGAAGGCGCAGAAGGCGTTCGCTTGGGCGCGTAGGCGCTCGCTGGCGTCGGCTCCCTGGGCCGCGGCCTTGTCGTCGGCGTCCCGCATGGCCATGACGACACGTTGGTATCCGTCTTCGGCGACTGCGCGGGCGAGCTGCTCCTTGTCTGCGAAGTGCAGGTACATGCTCTGGGCGGCGATGCCGACCTCGCGGGCAACCTCGCGGAGTGAAACCGGGAGTGCGGTCTCGGTGAGCTTCTGGTCGAGCAGCCGTGCGACGGCGGCCAGGATGTCCGCCCGGAGCCGGTCCCCATGGCCGCGGGGGTTGCGCCTGCGTGCGCTTTCGGTGGCGATGACGGAATCCTTGTTCATGTGTCTTATTCTGCGGCAACCGCTGGCTGGTGGGTTTCTGGGCTTGGCGCGGGAACCCGCCGGTCGCGGCGGTCGTGGTGGGTCCGACAGATCAGGGTGCTGACGGCCGGGCTCACCCGGCCGTCAGCGCAGTGCGTGCGAGGGTTCTTGGGCGGGCCTAGTACTACAGAGCCACTTCCGGCATCAGCCTGCGGTTCCGGCGCCGACGACGACCTTTCGGCGAACGCCCAGCCAGCGGTTTCGGCACGGACCGGCTGTTCTGGCCCTGTAGTACTAGGCCTCGTCGATCGCGCGGGCTGCGGCGCCCATGGCCTGACCGGCGGCGGGCAGGCCGATGTAGGGAACGGCCTGCAGGACTGCCTCCAGGATCTCTGACGGGGTCAGGCCGTTGGCCAGGCCACCCAGGACGTGGTTGCGCACCTCCCAGTGGTGCCCCTGCGCCATGAGTACGCCGAGGGTGACGAGGCTGCGGCTGCGGCGGTCCAGGCCGGGCCGGGACCAGACGTCGCCAAAACATTGCTCCAGCGCGAGGCGGGCTATGTCAGCACCGGGGCCCTCACTGTTGGCGGCTGCGAGCATGTTCTTCTGGAGGAACTCCTCGCCGAACATTTCCCGCACGATCTGTTCGCCGGTTGCCCGGCGGTCGTTGGGCTCACTGCTGCTCATCGGAGTCCTTCCGTCGGGCCTCGCTGATGCGGGGCAGCATGCCCAGTACGGTGGCGGTGGTGGTGCCGGCGTCGACAGGGATCATGGTGCCGGTGATCCAGCGCGACTCCGGGCAGGTGAGGAAGAGGACTGCCCAGGCCAGGTCCCAGGCGGTGCCTTCGGCTCCGAGCAGGTTGGCCGCGCCGCGTAGACGTCGGCCCTCTTGTCCGCCGTGGTCTCCGATGGGGGTGTGCAGGTGGCCGGGCACGAGGCAGTTGACACGGATCTGGTCCGGTCCCCAGGTGTAGGCCAGGTCGGTGGTCAGCGCCTGCAGTGCGCCCTTGCTCGCGCCGTACGCTCCGCTGCCGAAGCCGCGCAGCGCTGCGATGGAGGAGATGTTGACGACCGAGCCGCCTCCGCTGCGTACGAGATGCGGGTAGGCGGCGCGGGCCACCTGCATGGCGGCCGTGACGTTGAGAGCGAAGACCTGGTCCCAGCCCGCGCGGCTGGTGCGGCTGATGTCGCCCTCGCCGCTGATGCCGGCGTTGTTGACGACGGCGTCCAGGCGTCCGGCCCGTTCGGTGAACTCGTCCACGGTGGCGTGGACGGCGGCTTCGTCGGTGATGTCCGCGGTGAGGGCGACGGCCTGGCCGCCGTCGGCCTCGATGCGCTTGCGGGTGTGTTCTGCCCGCCCGGCGTCGATGTCGAGGATGCCGACGGTGGCGCCCTGGGCGGCCAGCAGCAGTGCTGTGGCCGCTCCGGTGCCCAGGAAGTTACCGGCGCTGCCGGCTCCGGTGACCAGTGCCGCTTTGCCTTTCAGGCGGGTGCCGTGTCCGTCGGTGTGTCCGCCGACGTCGAAGGTCTGTTGTTCGCTCATGTCGCTCACCATTCGACCGGGAGAGACTTGAGGCCATACACGATGGAGTTCTTCTTGAAGGGCAGGTCCTCAGCAGGGACGGCGAGCCGGAGTGTGGGGATGCGCTCGAACAGGCGCGGCCAGGCGACCTGCATCTCCACGCGGGCCAGGTTCTGACCCAGGCACTGGTGGGATCCGAAGCCGAAGGCGACGTGGTGGCGGGCGTTGCGGCCGACGTCGAGCTGGTCGGCAGGGCACTCGCCCTCACCGGCACCGAAGGCGCGGCTGTCCCGGTTGCCGGCGATCAGTGAGACGATGACGCCCTCGCCCTTGCGGACGAGCTGTCCGCCGATCTCCACGTCCTCCAGGGCCACCCGGCGTGGGTCGGTGGAGACGATGCTCCAGTAGCGCAGCATCTCCTCCGCGGTGCTGGCAGCGAGTTCGGGGTGTTCGCGCAGCCGGTCGCGCTGGTCGGGGTTGAGCAGCAGCGCGACGGTTCCCAGGCCCAGCATGTTGGCTGTGGTCTCGTGGCCGGCGCCGACCAGGATGCCCACCAGGACGGGCATCATCTCGGGGGCGAAGCCGTCCGGGCCCTCGTGGTCGGTGATCAGCCGGCTGGTCATGTCGTCCCCGGGGTCCCGGCGCTTGCGCTCGATGAGCGACGAGTAGTAGTCGAACGCCGTACGCAGGGCCCGGTCCCGCTCCTCATAGCTGACGTCCAGGTCGGTTCCGGCGTTGGCATGCTGCTGGAAGACGTCGTGGTCTTCGTAGGGGACGCCCAGGATGGCGCAGATAGCACGGGAGGGCATGGGAAGGGCGAAGTCCTGGATGAGGTCGACCGGTCCGCCCTTGGCGAGCATCGCGTCGATCAACTCGTCGGTGATTTTGAGGAGTTCGCCGCGCATCGCCTGGGTGCGCTTGACGCTGAACTCCCTGGTGAGCATCTGCCGCAGACGGGCGTGCTCGGGGTCGTCCAGCCGCAGGAAGATTCCGCCCTCGTGCTCGGCCTGGTTGGAGTGCACGAGGGGGAAGTCAGGGTGGCGCACGTCGGCGCTGAAGGACGGGCTGGACAGCACGGCGCGGATGTCGGCGTGGCGGGTGGCGAGCCAGTGCTGCGTGCCGTTCCAGATGGTGACCTTGTGGAGGCCGCCGGCCTCACGGAACTCGGCGTACTTCGGCGGCTCGCTGAAGGGGCAGCTGCGCTCGGCTGGAAAGAAGGGCGGCTTTTCGCCGGTGACGGTCATAGTGTCTTCCTCGATCAAAGAGCCAGTGCGTGGGCGGTGGGGACTGCGGTGGTGGGGGTGACGGGCCAGGGGGCGTGGTCGAGCACGGCCTGACGCCAGGTGCGCAGGGCTCGGGCCATGCCGCTGCCGAGCGCTCCGTCGACGCGGTGGGGCTGCCCCTCGGCATTGCGATGGCCGTAGACGCCGACGAACCGGCCTGCTTCCAGGGAGCCTTCGACAACGGTGAAGGCCATCTGCCGTCCGGTGGCACCGTAGGACTGCAGCTTGAGGTCGTACTGGTCGGACCAGAAGTACGGCAGAGCGGTGGTGGCCGGTTCGGCACCCATGAGGGCGGCTCCCACCACGCGTCCTTGCTCGGTGGCGGCCAGCCGGTGCTCGCTGCCGACGTGGCGGCCGGTGGCGGGGTCGAGCCAGGCGGCTACGTCGCCCGCAGCCCAGATCCGGTCGGTGGTACGGCCGTGCGCGTCGCACAACACACCGTCGACACCATCTCGTTCCCTGCTGCCGAGCGGGACGCCGGACCCGGTAAGCCAGCCGACCGCCGGCCGCGCCCCGACCGCGACGAGGATCGTGGCTGTCTCGAGTACGGAGCCGTCGTCGAGGACGACGCCGGTGGCCCGGTCAGCCTCGGCGAGGACTTCGGTGACTGTCCTGCCGCAGCGCAGGTCGACGCCGGCGGCCCGGTGCTTGGCCTCCAGCATGGCCGCCACTTCTTCCCCCAGTACGTTGACCATGGGAAGCGGCAGCGGGTCGACCATCGTTACCGAAAGGCCCATGCCGCGAGCGACGGCCGCGGCCTCCGCACCGACAAACCCGGCGCCTACGACGACCAGCGGGCCGCCGTTGCCGAGGGACCCGCGCAGTCGCAGGGCGTCCGACAGGTTCCGCAGCACCTGGACTCCGGACCGCCCCGCTCCCAGCGAGGGAGGGTGCACGGCCTCGGCACCGGTGGCGATGACCAGGGCGTCGTAGGCGAGGGCGGTGCCGTCGGCCAGAGCAACGGTGGACGTCTGCGCGTCAACCGACATGGCGGCCGTGCCGGGTATGTGGGTGATGGCGAGGGCGTCCCACTGTTCCTGCGAGCGCAGCAGCAGGCGTTCGACCTCCCATTCGCCGGCCAGCAGCTGCTTCGAGAGCGGCGGACGGTCGTAGGGCAGTCCCAGCTCCCCGTCGACGAGGGTCACCTCTCCGGTGAAGCCCTGGCGCCGTACCTCCTCGACGACCGCGAGGCCGGCGGCCGACCCGCCGACCACGACGAGACGGCGCGCCCCCTGTTCGGCGAGCACGTCAGTCTTCCTCGATGAGGATGGCCGCGGCCGGGCAGACCTGCGCGGCTTCCCGTACGGCGAAGTGCTGCTCGACCGGGGGCTCGGCGTCCAGCAGGACCACGATGCCGTCCTCGTCCCGCTGGTCGAACACCTCCGGGGCGACCAGAACGCACTGGCCGGCCCCGCAGCACTTCGGCTCGTCAACGGTGATCTTCACTTGCTCAGCCTTCCGGTGAATCCGTTCGGCGGACGCGTCACGGCCCGCCAACCTGACGGCCATCAGCTTATGTTTGTCACCTGACAAGTGCAAGGTTATGGAATTCGCGGGAATCGCAAAGGGCTCGCAAAGGGGGCGTACCGGCAAGAGGTCCGGGCTGGCAGACGCGCCCTCCCGCCCGGCCCGATCGACTACTCGGCGGCCCAGCCCGGCGTGTTCGTCGGCGTAGATGGCGACCATGCTGCCTTCGGAGAGGTATCGGCGGGGGAAGCCGATCCACTCGTCGTGCATCTCGCTGAGCACGGCGGTGACCAGGCGTTCGAGGGCTTCCGGGTTGAGGAAGGCGCTACGGAGGTTGATGGTCGCGCTGGTCAGCCCGTGATGGTGACGGGGCCGTAGTCGGAGAGGTTGGTGATGTTCATCTGGCTGAGGGACGTGGCCGGGGTCGAACTGCCGGGCATGTACACCCGATCCAGTGTGACGCCGGTGATCGGGGCACCGGGCTGGCCGTTGATCCGGCCCGGGGTCGTGCCGGCGTTGCGGATCCGCGCGTTGGTCACGGTGACCCCGTCGACGGGGCCGACGCCGTAGGTGTTGCCGGTCCACAGGACGAGCCAGGTGCGGTTGTTATCGTTGCTGTAGCTCAGCCGTTCCACGTCGACATCCTCGAAACGTATCTGGGAAGCCATGCCTGAGCCGTACTTGTGGTGGACGCCTATGCCGACGGCGGCGTCATAGACGACCGCACGGCGGAACGTCACACTCTCCTGGTTCTGGATGACGCCCTGGCCGACCTTGAACCCGTAGCAGAACGTCCACGACACGAGGTCTTCGAAGGTCACCCCGGAGAGCGGCCGGGGGTCGCCGGGCACGTTGCGGAACAGATCCACGGTGTTGTCCCAGGTCTTGGTACTGAACGGATCGTCATGGCCGATGCCGATCGCGTTGCTGACGGTCACGTTCGACGACTCCATGACGTCGATGCCGTCATTCTCGCCCATGCCGAAGCGGTTGAAGATCTTCAGGTTGCGAAAGGTCATGTTCGACGAGCGAGTCGGCATGATGGCCCAACTGCTCGACTCGCGGAAGGTGACCCCGTCCAGGGTGAACCCGTTTGTGTAGATGGGCGTGAGCAGGTTGACGCCGAGATTGCTCGGTTGCAGCGACGCCGCCCCGTTGCCGTCGATGACTCCACGCCCGTAGATCGAGATGTTGTTTGACGAGTAGCGGGTCGATATGAACCAGGTGACGTCGCGGTTCTGGGAATCCTTGTGCCAGTGCGTGGTGTAGTTGGCCCGCTCGCCGGTGTACCGCAGCACGGCGCCTTGCTCCAGGTAGAGCGCGAGGTCGCTGCGCAGGTAGAGGTTGCCGACGGTGTAGACGCCGGGCGGCACGTAGACGATGCCCTGCCGGCCGTTGGCCGAACCCCACGCGGCGGCGTCGTCCAGCGCCTGCTGGAACGCGGTGGTGACGTAGCCGCTGCCCGGATCCACGGAGTACGGAGCGTTGCGGACGTTGAAGATCCCCGTGCCGCTGGATGGGGGTCGATTGTTCTCCCCCGGGTCGATCGCGATGACGAGGTTGGGCCGGCCATCGAGCTTGACGATCAGGTACGCGTTGTCGTGCACGGTGAAGGTCAGGGTGGGGCCGCTGATGGAGCCGACGATACCGAGCTTCTGCGGGCTGATGCTGTACGCGCCGATGTTCGTGTTGTTGATCTTCGTTACCGCCAGGGTGGCGTCGCCGTCGCCCATCGCGAACTGCGCAATGTCGTAGCCCTGATAGCCGTTGTAGCCCGCATACGTCTGCACCGGCACGTTGCGGCCGTTGACGGTCAGTTGGTAGTCGGTCGACAAGGAGTAGATCGACTGCACCGGATAGATGGACGTGTTGGCGACCGCAGCTTCGGCGGCCTGTGGTGCGACGAGGACAGCCACCATGCCGACGATGACGGAGCCGACCGCGACCAGGCGGGAGACGAGAGACGGGCGGGGACAGTGGAGGGATCGGAGGTTCATGTGAGACTCATTCCTAGGGGCCCATCCGAGGGCGACCGGGAGCGGTTTGTCACAGCGGCGACCGACGCGGCCGGTCGCGAAGGTCTCGTCCATCGGGCCGTGGGGCACGATGTGGTCGAACGTGTCGCTGGCAAAGAATGAGAAGCCGTCGGCCTGCGGCGCGGCTGGGCCGGCGAGCAGTTCGCGCTGATGAAGCTTGGTGCGTGCGGCCTCGACGTGAGCCGTCACCGATCTTCAGGTTGTGGACGACGGACTTCCAACCCGTGCGTGTCGTGTCCTGCCGGCGATAAACGCCGTCGATCACGGTCCAGGCTCCGTCGACGGTGCTCGACGCCTCGGACGTCGCCGCCTCTCACGAGAAGTTGTCGCGGAACACGTCCGGCACGATCTCCACCTGGAAGGTGTCGACCTCGGTCGTCCCCATGTCACGCACCGCCTCGGCCGTGAGCCTGCACGATCCGGGGAGCATCGTCTCCCGGGTGGCGACCTTCACCTCGCCGGGGGCCCGAGATCCGTACCAGAAGTTCTTGCCCGGTCACGACGTTCGCAGCGACCACCAGGCGTGTGTCGCACCGGCCTAGCACGTGCTTGCGGGCGAGCGCCGCCATTAGCGTGGGGACGTTTCGATCTCATGATCGTGCCTCCAGGACGCGGTGTGATTCACCACGGTTTCATGATCGTGAATCGATTCACGACATGGGCGGAGCATAATGACGGCGTTGCGGCCGTGTCAACAGCCTGTTACGCGTCGTCTCCCGCGGCGGGAAGTGCCGTTGCGCGGACCACGAGCTCCGGCTCGGAACGCCCCTCCGTGTCCCGCTCGTTCTCGATACCGAGCACCTCAGGGTGGCGGATGGTCGCGAGCGGCACGATCGCCGCTGCTCGGACTGGACTTCGTCGACCCCTGGTACTGGTACCGCACCTACCTCGACGACCGGCGCACGTACCCCTACCAGCGGGAGGTGCCGGCCGCGCACGCCGCTGCGGTGGCCTGCGTCTCCTTCTTCGCCAACGACACCTTCGGCCACTTCGTACCGGAACCCGAGCTGTCACTGACCCTGGAGGTGGTGAGAAAGGCCGAGTACGGCTGACGCACTCACCGCCACGCCCGCAACCTCTTGCTCGAGGTGAGCCGGAGACGGTCAGGGCTCGCCGAGGTCGGTGCAGTGTGCGATCGTCGCATCGTCCGCCGGCACCGCGTCGCGCGCCTCCGCCTGCCGGACACGATGGATGATTTCGGCGGGTCCGCTCGACGCCAGGACGGCCATGACCTCTGGCCAGTCGGCGAGCTGGAACCGGTCCACGATGCGGCTGGCCCCATTGCTGAGCAGGACGGCGCCGGTCAGCTCGGAGATCGGACAGTTTCCGCTGATCGCCTCGGCTGCCGCCCGCGGGTCGTCTTTGGCCAGCCAGAAGCCGCCCGGCTGGTTCCGGTTGGCGCGCAAGTCTCGGAGGACTCGGTGGTACTCGTCGCTACCCTTGGCGGCGGCCTCGAGCGCGGGCTGGTACGACCGGCTGATGATCACCTCCCGGGGATCGGAGACGACGAGCGGCGCATCGTCGGCTCTGTCGAGCACGAGGACCGAGTCGCCGAGCACCAGATACTCGATGAGGCCGTCGGACAGGCGCAGGATGGCTACGGTCGCCGACGGACTGATGGGGTCGGCGACGTCGCAGGTGTTCCGGTGATCGTCCGTCACCTGCTCTATGGCCTCGGCGAGCAGCGCCGAAAGGCTGCGGTCCCGCACGAGTGACAAGAGGCTGAGGAGGTTGCCTCCTAGGCGGTTGGCGTACCAGGCCACGCCGTGCCGGCAGATCGATTCGGTGCCGGGGATGCCGGCGCCGTCGATCAGCACCGCTGCCGTCGGTACGGCGCCGGTGAAGTCCTCGTTCGCGCGGTCAGTCCGTTTGGCAGCGCTCGTCATCGTCACCCGCATGCCCTACCGCCGTCCTCCCGCCGATCAAGGCGCTCACCATAACAACCGCCGACCCGCTTGGAGTACACACATCTGGCGCCGCGCAGACGCGTGGGGCCCACAGTCCAGCCCTTGATCGGTATCCGGATTTGCCGCGATCCGCGCGGGTCCTGGCTGGGCGACTCGTCACCGTACGTGAGCCGGATGGCAACCGCACTCTACGTGCGCATCGACGACGCGTTGAAGGCCCAACCACGGCCGAAGATCGGCATCACACCGACGCTCACTAACGCCGAGCTGGTCACGCCGGCCGTGCTGTCGGGGGTGCCGTGGTACTGGGACATGGCTGAAGGGGCGTCCTGGCTCATGCTCCGGTGGAGCTGGCTGGAGGTCGTTCGGTGGTGACGCGGGTGTTCGCGGACGAGGAGCTTGAACGCGGCGCCGGGACTAGGAGACGGGCAGGGGTGTCGAGAGCCCGGCCTCGGTGGTGGCGGACCGCTCGGCGCGGCGCCGGCGCCGGTAGTAGTGCACGGTCACGATGCCGAGCAGCGGTCCCCAGGCGGCCAGCGGCGCGTACATGACCCAGAAAGCGACGGTCTGCCAACCGTGCACGATCAGGCCTGTGGGGCTCCCGTTGATCATCCGGCCGAAGGCGAACATGACCATCGCGTACGGGAAGATCAGCAGCACCGTCGCGCCGAGGCCGGCGGGGATGACAGCCGCCAGGACCGGCACCCGGCGGCCACCCAGGCCGGGGATCCAGCGCGGCCATACCTCACCCCACTGCGCGACCAGCCCGACGGTCAGGAACGCCATCGCCTCGCTGACCACACTGAGCGAGATGACGTACCACCACCCGCCGTCGATCAACACAGGGCCGTGGCCAGACGGGGGCGTCGCGCCGTACTCCAGCAGCGGTACGCCGAAGTTGAAGGCCGCGATCCGCCAGATGCCGGAGGGCAGGGGGGTCAGCGTGGTGGCGTACGCGGCCCACACGGCCCAGCGGGGCACGCCCGCCGCCGTCCGGCCGTGCAACTTCGCCAGGATGGCGCGCGCGGTCATGGGGAGTCTCCTTGTCTGAACACCCGACCGGCGCGGATCGTCATGACGTCCCCTGATCCGGTGGGCAACATGGTGTGCTGTCTCAAACGTCGCGCCACCCCGAGCTCCACACATCCCCCTCATGGGGGAGCCGCGCTTGCCCGGTGACGCGGACTATCGGACTCGTCTGCGATCGGTGCCTGTCATGCGTTCGGAGGCGGCAGCTGTGGCGACGTCACGCGGATAGGCATGCCTGCCGTGCAGGAGCACGACCGCGTTCGCCGCCAGCGGGACCAGCATGATCAGGAAGGCGTACCGCAATCCCTGGGCGCTGGTCGTGCCGCCCGGGCCGAGGACGTCGGCCAGAACGCCAAAGGTCACCGGGGCGACGGCTTCCGCGCCCACGCGGAGGAATGTGCGGACGCTCTCCGCGCGGCCCCAGAGCCGGAAGTGAACGACATCGAGGCGGGCGGCCTCCAGTGGGGGATTGGCCGCCGACAACGACGTGGCCGCGATGAACAGGAACGGCAGCGCGATCGCCACCGACGTGGTGAGCAGTCCCGGGACGAAGAAGACCGCGGCGGTGATATAGGCGACCGAGGGGATCACCATGCGGGCGCTGATGTGCCCGCGACGGGCGAACCGGTCGGCGATGCGCCCGCCACTGAGCACTCCCAGGAGCGCGCCGGCGCCGATGAGGAAGACCAGGCCCGTCAGCGCCGCTTGGCTGACACCGTACTGCCCATGAACGAAGACGACGGCGAAGGTCCGCAGACCGGCGAAGAAGAAATATCCGATCACCGAGGCGATGATCAAGACGACGTTCGTCCGGATGCTCAGTACATACTGCGTCGCCTGCCACAGGGACATGCGTACGGGGTCACGGCGAAGCACCAACGCCGGATCGGGGCCGATCCCGCGACGGCGCGCCGCGAGACGCACCGCGTCATCGTGATCCCGCCCTACACCGCTGCGGTCCTTGCTCTTGTCGGCCAATCCCGCCCTCGAAGTGAGCGTATCTGCGGGCAATCGACTCTGGCCGCCCCGCTTGGGCTCAGGCAGCTTGCGTGCGATGACGAATACGAAGGCGATTCCCAGGAGTGCGAGGAACCAGAACGCCGCGTGCCATGACAGAAGATGCGCGAGGGTGCTCCCAACCACCAGGCCGAAGCCGGCGCCGAGCATCTCACCGCTCAAGATGAAGCCGTAGATCCGGCCCCGTTCGGCAGCGGGAAAGAAGTCGCCGACGAGCGAGACGACCGTGGGCCCGGCCGCGGCGGTCAGAGCCCCGAGTGCCACCCGGGAAAGCAGGAGCCACGAGAGCGAATCGGCCAGGCCACCGACCAGCATGGCCAGGCTCCACAATGCGATACAGCCAGTGAGGAACCTCACTCGGCGTACGCGGTCCGTCAGGACGCCGACGGGCAGGACGGCGAGGGCGCCGGCCGCGGAGGAGACGGCGGTCAAGGATCCGAGTTCGGTATTGGTGATGTCCAGGGACTGCTTGATTTCCACGCCCACCGCTCCGACGGTTCCCTGGTCGGCGGTAACAAGGGCGAGAACGCATGCGAGCATGGCAATGACCCGAAACCGTGCAGGGCCGCCCACCACGGTAACCGTTCTTCGTGCGGCCCAATCGAGCACGGCGTGCGTCAATTGGTGCCGTTTATCCCCCGAGTTCGCGGACATCGACGTCTCCCACTGCATCTATGCCCGAAACGCACGCACCGGATATACGGGGGTCCAGCTGCTCTGGGGTACCGAGATCGTGCCGCGCGACGCCGCATCGCTGAGGCGTCGGCACCACGGAGATCACCGCTCCTCCCGGCGCTGCTGCTGGTGCGCGTGCTTGGCCAGGAACCGGGATCGGCCGAGGATGACGATGCCCGCCACCAGTGCGATCAGGCCGGCCACCTCGCCTGCGAGCGCTTCCGGAGTGACCCGCAGATGCTCGGAGAAGATCGCCGCTCCGAGCACGATCCCGATGATCGGCTCGGCGGCGGTGGTGGCCGGCAACGAGATCTGCAGCGGAGCGGCGTCGAACGCGCTCTGGTTGAGGAGCAACCCCACCACGGCGACGCACGGCAGCACGTACGGTTGCCAGGTCTCGAGCACGCTCAGCCCGTTGCCGAGGGTGAGCAGGGTACTGCGGGTCAGCACGTCCTGCACCCCGTACAGCACTCCGGCCGCGGCGGCCAGCGACATCGCCTTGACCTTCAGGGAACGCCGCAGACCGAACAGGACCAGCGCCGCCGCGGCCATGACCACCGGGAGCGCCGCGAGCCACCGCATGGAAACCGGATCTGGAAGATGGCCGCCTTGAGGCCGCCCGGCGAAGAGGAAAAGGGCCACTCCTCCGCTCACCAGTACGGCGCCCAGTTGCAGCATGCGGCCGAACGGTTCCTTGTAGATGACATGGGCCGCGGTCAGGGCGAACAGCAGGTTCATCGCGAGAAGCGGCGTCACCTGCGCCACATCCGCCTCCCGCAGCGCGACAGCGCTGAGGAGTTGGCCACCGAGCATCAGCCCGATCCCGGCCAGCCACAACGGCATGCGCATGAGGTCCAGCAGCAGGCGCGCGTGCAGCATCTCCTCAAGGGGTTCGCGATACGCGGCGTGCTGTTGGGCGACGAAGCCGATGCCGAGAAGGCACGCCGCCCCCAGAGAGATCATTATGATCATCAATGGCGGCCCTCTCCGATGTCCTGCTCGACGGGAACGAGTGTCGAGGCGGAAAGGTGTCCCCCATGTCGTGATCACCCATGCCCACCGTTAGAGGCCCTTTCGGACGGGTTTCGATCGGGCAGCCTCCCGTTGAGGCTTCCCCAAACGCTGGCTCCGTAACTGAGGCGGGCCTGGTCTGATCTGCCTCGATGCGGTGATGGGCGGTGCGGCGCTGCCGTGTGCTGGGCCCTCGTCTCCCATCTGGGAGTCCGGTCTAAGGCGGAAGCCGGGCCCATGCCGGGTCCGGATTCCGCTCAGGGAAGCCCCCGGAGTCAGCGGTTCCGGCTCATCCCCAGGAACGTCGCGCCCAGCCCGAGCACGAGGGCGATGCAGTCCGGCGGCTGGCTCCTCTGGTGAACGCGTTGGTCGAATCGGCGGTCACGCCGGACGTACCGTGACGCTTCGACGGACGCGCCGTCACCGGGCCAGGGGACGGTGAGCCGGTCGTACGCGTACTGAGCGTTCACGACGGCTTCGCCGTTGGACTCGGCCCAACCGGCGAGCACGCGGATCGGGTCGGGCATCTGGCCGTGCAGATCGCCAAGGCACGCGGCGCGTACGTCTCCAGGCCATCATGAGATGGGCGACGCGGTGTGGTCAGCGGGAAGGTAGACCGTACAGCCGCTTTCGCGAGCCCGGCGCGCGGCGGGGATCCGCGCCGCGGTGTTCCTGGGAAGCCTGTGTTCGGCGTCCTCCCAGCTGAGGAACTCGGCGTCATCGAGCTCGTCGGCTTGGAGCCTGATCTGGCTGGGGTCGGTGATGGTGCCGCCGCCGAAGAGGAAGTTCATCATGGCGCGAGGCCGTTCCCCCTGCGGTGGTGACCAGTCCACCACCAGCAAGTCTCCGACCTGGACATCCAGCCCGAGCTCTTCAAGGATCTCCCGCATGGCGCACTCATGCGGAGCCTCCCCGGCTTCGACGACGCCACCAGGGATCGCCCAATGTGGGCGGTAGTTCGGCTTGACGAGCAGGACGCGGTCGTCGTCGTCAGTCAGCAGCATGCACGCCGAGAGGTATGCCGTCGGCAGGCTCGCATACCAGTCAGCCGGCTCGAGGTACGGCTTACTCATTTCGTTCATTCGTACCACCACGTTGCTCACAGGCCTGATGCGGCCGATGCCCTGTTCCAGAACCGAGCGCAGGCGACGTTCGCCGCAAATCAGCCATACCCGCGCCCGCCGAGCATGACCTCCCACGTAATCGCCACGGTGCAGGTGCCGACGGCATTCTCGACCTTGCAGCGGCCACCACATCAGGAGAGTGACATGACCGCCATCAAGGCACCTGAGTCCGCCCTTCCCCGGGCGGCCGATCCCGGGCGGGGGACTCTGCTGGTCCTCCTGTCCGGCCTCTTCATCACCACCCTCGACTTCTTCATAGTCAACGTGGCGATCCCCGCCATCCAGCGCGACCTGCACGCCACACCTTCGCAGATCCAGTTCGTCGTGGCCGGGTTCGGTCTCGCGCTGGCCGCCGGACTGATCACCGCCGGGAGACTGGGGGACCTGTACGGGCGGCGCCGGATGTTCGTCGTCGGCCTGGCCGCCTTCACGGTGGCGTCGCTGCTCTGCGGGGCGGCGCCCACCGCCGAAGTTCTGATCGGCGCCAGGGTCGGCCAGGGCCTCGGCGCGGCGCTGCTGATGCCGCAGGTCCTGGCGATCATCAACACTGTCTACACCGGCGAGCACCGGGCGAAGGCCTTCAACGCGTACGGCGTCACGATGGGCTTCGGAGGCGTGTTCGGGCAGCTCATCGGCGGTGTGCTGATCAACGCGGACCTGGCGGGGCTGGGCTGGCGCACCATCTTCCTGATCAACGTGCCGATAGGCGCGCTCGCCATCGCCCTGGCCCCGCGCCTGGTGCCCGAATCCCGCCTCCCCGGCGGCGGCCCGCGGCTGGATCTGGGCGGCACCGTGCTCGCCTCGCTCGGCCTGGTCGCCATCGTCTTCCCGCTCGTGCAGGGCAGCGAGCAGGGCTGGCCCGCGTGGACCTGGCTGTGCCTGGCGGCGGCGGCCGTCCTGCTGACCTCTTTCGCGCTCCACCAGCGGCGGGTCGCCGCGCCCCTGGTCGACCCCGGGCTGTTCCGGCATCGCTCCTTCTCCACGGGCACGGTGGTCAGCCTGCTGCACGCGATGACGATGGGCTCGTTCTTCCTGATCCTGGCGCTCTACCTCCAGCAGGGCCGCGGGCTGGACGCCCTGGACTCCGGGCTCATCTTCCTTCCGCTGGGCCTGGGCTACTTCGCGTCCTCGACGCAGGCCGCCAAGGTCGCGGCGAGACTCGGCCGCCAGGTCGTCGCGCTGGGCGCGCTGATCATGGCCGTCGGCTACGGCGTCCTCGCCCAAACCGCCACCGCCCTGGGCGATCACGGGCCCATCGGCTGGATCATCCCCGGGCTCGTGGTCGCCGGCGCCGGGATGGGGCTGGTCATGGCACCGCTGCCCGCGCTGGTCCTGAACGGAGTGGATCCCAGGCACGCGGCCGCCGCGTCCGGTGTGCTGAGCACCGCGCAGCAGGCGGGCGGCGCGATCGGCGTGGCCGTGGTCGGCATGGTCTTCTACGGGGCGCTGGGTACCTACCCGCACGCCTTCGCCATGGGCCTGCTCCTCCTCGTCGCGTTGGACGTGATGGTCGCCGCCCTCGTCCAGGCTCTACCCCGCACGAACCGCTGACCCGCGGTTCTTGCGGACGAAGTGCTCGGCGACGAACCGCAGGCCGAGGTAGCCCACCGGCCAAGCGATCATGGCCCACCGTCCGGCGACGAGGGCGGCGGGGATGGAGAGCGCGAACATGATCGTCGTCGCTCCGGCCCAGGCCCGGATTCCCTTGACCACGGCGGGAGCTCGCCCTGCACGCCCCGACTATGTGCGCCGGTCCCGTCCCTGCACGCTGGACGGGATCGTCCACCAGATCACCACTCCGGCCCTGATCTTCGACCCGGACAACGACTTCGCCTTCAAGGGCGAGCCCATGCGGCTGCACCAGGCCCTCACCAGCCCGAACACCATCATCTCCCTCGCCGAGCCGGAAGGGCTCGGTGAGCACTGCAGCTATGGCGGGCGCGCCACGTTGCACCAGCACATGTTCGACTGGCTCGACCGCACCCTCTCACTTGCTTGAGATGAACCCGGAGGCCGCGGGGCGCGTATCTCCACCTACAGGCCGCTTGGCCGTTCCACAGGAAAGGTTCAGGTCAATGACCCTGTCCGTCGCGGTATCGGGAATGAGTTGCGGGCACTGCGCTTCGGCGATCCGGGAGCAGGTCCTGCCGTTGCAGGGCGTCGAGCGGGTGGAGGTGAACGTGCCGGAGGGCCGCGTCACGGTGAGCGGGGGGCCGTCGCTTGAGGAGTCGCAGGTGCGCGCGGCGATCGTTGAGGCGGGCTATCGGGTGGTCTCCTGATCCGGCAGCCGTCTGCTCAGGTCTTCGGTGTACGTGCCCACGTCGGCCCGCACCCCATAACGGGCCGCCCGCACATCGCCCTGGCCTCACCGGTGCCGTAAGGAGCCGAAGACGATCAGCGTCGCTCACTTCCCTCCAGCGTGTTCCATGAGCATGGGCCGTAGCCGACCGGCGAGTTCGTGGACGGTCCGCTCCATCTCGTCTGTGAGGGAGGTGACGGCGGCGCCGAGGGCACGACGGAGTTCAGGTTCGGAGAGGGAGCGGACGAGCGTCGCTTCCAGCGGCACCGTCAGTTCGTCAGGCAGGAGATGAGCACCCTTGGCATAGCCGGAGGGGTGGCCCAGCCGCAGGCAGGCGAGGGTGATCGTGTGGTCGCGGATGGCACTGATCCAGTGTTCGGCCTGCCACCAACGGCCACGTTCGATGCAGACCCGGGCGTGCAGGACGTGGTGCCAGCACAGACCGACCAGGTTGTCGATGTCGGGTGTGGAGAAGGGCGCCAGTTGGCGCGCCTGGCCGAAGAGGGTCCGCCACTGCGGCCCTCGCGCGCCGAACTCTGATTCGGCAGCGAAGGTGAGGTCGATTTCCAGCCAGCCGGGCAGCAGGAACACGCGGATGATCCTCGAGCTTGCCGGCAGGTCCCAGTGGTGCACCGCGCCGAGTTCCTCGTAGAGCCATCGTGTCCAGCGGTTCAGCGGCGCGGTGAGATCGTCGCGTACGGCGAGCACCAGATCGATGTCCGACCACCGGTCGCCGTCTCCGACGGCGTTCGAGCCCGTCAGAGCCGCACCGACGATCGCGTCGTCGGATTCGGCGAGCTTGAGCAGGCGCGCTTGGACGTGATCGCGTTCCTCGACGGAGAACACTGTGAGGGCCCCTTCACTCCGCGGTGCCGGCGAAGGTTTGCCGGTAATGTTCGGTCGCCTGGGCCATGTCGGAGCTGATGAGGTCGAAGAACCGGCTTGCCGTCTGGAGCCGGACGCCGGCCGGGGTGTGGGCGCCGAGGACGTCGACGCCTTCCCGGACGGTATCGGCCCACAGCGTCATCGACCGCATGCCCACCAACCACGCCCGGTACCAGACGTCAGCGTCGATGCTGTACCGCTCACGCCGGTTGTCACGCTCGCGTTTGACGAGTCCCACCTGCTCGAGCCAGTTGACCCCCTTGGAGATCGACGCGGGGCTGACACGCAGCCGCTCAGTCAGGTCGGCGACGGTCAGGTTGCCGGTATCGCTGGTGAACAGGGAGGCCATCACCCTGGCCGCCATCGTCGGCACCCCTCCGAACCTCTCAGTGAGTTTCTGCTCGAGTTCGCGTACTGCCTGAGGGTCACGCCCGTTGGCATCCGCGGTCGCCGGCGTACCCGACGGCGGGTGAGGCCGGCGGCGGGCGCGCCATTCGGTCGCCTGCTGCGCCCGTGCCGCGCGGTAGCCGTGCGGGCCGCCGTTGCGTGTGATCTCGCGGCCGACGGTCGACCTCGGCCGCCCCAGACGGCGGGCGATCTCCGCGTAGGCGAGCCCTTCCGCCAGTCCTTCGGCGATCTTGCGGCGGTCCTCGTACGTCAGGTGGCCTCCCGGCATGCGCCCTCCCTCGTCGCGGACGCACAAGTATGCCTTCAAGCGTGCTTGATTGCTACACGCGGCGTTGAGGTTGTTGCATTTGCCAGCACGGTTGTTGCGCCAATTACCCCTGGCTGACCTGCGGTAGCAACGTTTCCGCCTTGCTGAATCCTTAAACGCATCCGTAGCTTTTCCATGTGCGTGAACGATCGCCACGGGCGACGTAGATCACTATTGAGACAAGGAGACCCCTGGCAATGGCTGCCAAGGTATGCCTCGTAACCGGCGCCTCATCCGGCATCGGCCACGCCACCGCACTCGAGCTCCTGCGCGCAGGACACATCGTGTACGGCGTGGCGCGGCGGGTGCACATGATGGAGGCGATCCGCGAAGCGGGAGGTCACGCCCTGCCGATGGACGTGACCAAGGAAGAAGATCTCCAGCGGGTCGTCCGTACCGTCCTGGACGAACACCAGCGGATCGACGTCCTGGTGAACAACGCGGGAGCCGTCGTGCACGGCGCGGTCGAGGACACGCCGCTGGAGATGGCGCGAGACGAGTTCGAGGTCAACGTGTTCGCGCCGGCCCGCCTGATCCAGCTCGTCCTGCCGCAGATGCGGGGGCAGCGATCGGGCACGATCGTCAACGTGTCCTCGATCGGCGGCGAGCTGGCCCTTCCACTCGGCGCCTGGTACTACGCCTCCAAGCATGCCCTGGAGGCCTTCTCCGACACGCTCCGCATGGAGACCGGGCAGTTCGGCATCGACGTCGTCGTCATCCAGCCCGGCATCATCAAGACCGATTTCGAGGCCGGGACCGCGCGGCAACTGCGGGAGATCTCCGGGAACGGGGCCTACAAGCGGATGGTCGAGGCCATGGCACGCGCGGCCGAGATGCCGATGGAAGGCAGCCCGGCCTCGGACCCCGGCGTCGTCGCGAC